>CAIYZW010000072.1 GCA_903930725.1 uncultured Bacteroidota bacterium | reverse complement strand
GCAAAGCACGGAAACTGACCGAAGCCTGTTTTCGCTCGGTGCGATCCATCCGTTCGATCAGGAAATCCCTGAAATTATCAGGATTAAGCAGGTTATCCCTGTCATCAAAAAAGCTGGTGCCGCCTGTTTCGGTAACATATTCAAAATACGAAAGCCGAAGTTTAACATCTCTGTATTTGTCGAGTGTGATGCCCAGATCGACTCCATATTTTGCAGTTTGATCTTTAAAACCATAGCCCCAGAAACCGCCCAGACTAAAGGTTTCTGATAATTTTGGACTTGTTAGTAATCCAAGCCCAAGGTAAAATCCTTCATGGGAATTATATTTTGCGATTTTCGACAGATCAAGATCAATTTTACCCATCGGAAGCCGGCCGGTAATGAGGCTTTTGAAGGTTTTAACTTTCTTATCAAATTCCTCGGCTTTTCCGAGGCTATCAACATATTCATACGTTTTTCTTTCGCGTTCGGTGAGCGAATCGCCACGGTAATCAATCCAAAAAGCTTCGGAACGGTCACCGGCATTTGGATCAACCTCAATCGAAATCTGATTGAACTGCCTCTTCACCAAATCAGGATTAAGAACGATGTTACGGATATAATTTTTCCCACGTCCAATGGGCGGATATTTATTTACTGTAACATTTTTAAAAATTATATCGGTGTTGAGCTGCACCGGAAACCAATGTGAGCCTTCGATAAATTCGTACATCTGCTGGATTTTGATAGAAATACCACCTTCGCTGCGCGATGGTTCGGCAATTACATTTTGAATGGCCCAGCCGTTGGTGTTGACGGACATTACGCCACTTAAGCCATCAAAATTGGTGTTGATACCTGGCCGAAACGAAATAACAAAAACGCTGTCACCGGTTGGGGTGTAGGTGGTATCTTCGAGCTGAAAAAAATACTTCTTCAAACTGCCATTGGAAATGGGATTGATGTAGTTTTTATCCGAAATTTTAATCAGCTCTTTATAAAAAGATGACGACTGCATTTGCGAACTCAAAAACAGAAAAACAGGGTCTTTGAATCCCGAAATTCGTGATGCAACAACTTTTTGGTGGTTTCTGTCCGGTGAAAGAAACTTGCGTTCCGACACGGTTTCGAGCATGAAAAAGTCTTTATTTTCGAGATATTTTTTTAGCCTGATGTCGCTGGAATCGGCTGTATTGACAACGTTGGCAGTGTCGGCCAAATGAGTTGAATCGGTCATCAATTCGGGAATATCGGGAATTTGAAGCGTGTCAACCGTAAAAACCATCTTATCATAAGAAGTGTAAGAAAACGATTTTAGCTTTTCGGGGTCGTTGGCATCGCGGTTTTCGATAACGTGCCTGATGATACGGTGAGCGGGGTTTTCACCGGCAACAATCAGTACTTCGGCAAGTTCCAGCGAAGTTTTCTTTAAAAATATTTTAAGATTTTCGCTTTTCCCGTTAAGGTAAAAAGTCATCGGTTCGTAACCAACGTAACTTAACCGAATAAAATTGATGGGTTCGTTGGCGTGAATCTCAAATTTACCGTCAATATCGGTGGCTGTTCCAATCTTGCTCTGGTCGGTAACGATGTTTACAAAAGCAAGAGGCAGGCGGGTTTCGTCATCCAAAACTTTACCATTACACGAATAAGTTTGCGCCATCAGCAACCGGAAAGCCGCTGAAATCCCGAAAAGGAAAAACAGAAAACACCGCTTAACTGTCATTTTTCTAAAGGGCTCAGGCAGCAAAATAATCTTCCAACTCTTTTAAAGTGTTGTCATTTTTTTGGATGTCTTTATGAATTTTGCCTTCGTGAAGTACAACAATGCGGTTGCAAACATCGGTGATGTGATTCAAGTCGTGGCTCGAAATGAGCATGGTTGTACCTGATATTTCCTTGAGTTGGTTGAGCAGCTTTATAAGCCTGATTTGAGTTGTTGGGTCGAGGCCGTTGAATGGCTCGTCCAAAACCAGAATTTCGGGTTTTGAAAGTAAGGCGGCTGCAATTCCAACTTTTTGCTGGTTTCCTTTCGACAGGTCGCGGATATATTTTTTCTTGCCCAAAACTTCACCGTTGAAAAAAGTTTCAAATTCGGCATAGAAATTCTCGAGGTCGCCTTTCGAAATATGATGAACACCGGCCATAAACTCAAAATATTCTTCGGGAGTTAAAAAATCAATCAGGAAATTTTCGTCAAGAAACGAACCTGTGATTTTCTTCCAGTTTTCGCCATGGGCAACAATTTCGTTGTTTATCATCACCTCGCCGGAAGTTGCTCTGATGAGGTCGAGGATAAGGCGGAAATAGGTGGTTTTTCCGGCGCCATTATTTCCGACCAATCCGAAACTTTCGCCCTTTTTAATTAATAAATACGGGAGGTCGAGCACTACTTGTCCGCCGTATTGCTTGGTAAGATTTCTTGTATCAATCATTTTTTCAGAGTTTTATTTGCTATTAATTTTTATTACGAAAACCATCGGCGATGATATATTTGCGGCGTTCGAACCGCTGAACCACAAAATTCATCAAAACTTTATTAAAACCAATTCCTGCCAGCCCGGTAATTCCGATTGCAGCAATGCCAGCATTGGCGTTTCCAAAAGCCCAGAACGGCAGATAAATCAGCAATGGCACCAGAAAAATGGGAATCGAAAGGATGAACTGTGTGCCGCTTACGCCCTGGTAGTTAAAAGCCGAACCTTGCGAAAGGTCGAGCCGCTTTTTGTTGTTCGACGAAAGAAACAACACAATGTACGGGTTAATGCCGATGTTAAAAAGCGCACATGCAAGGTTTATCATCAAAATGTGGGTCCCGTAAAGGGCATAAGGCATGGTGACCAAAAAAGCAACAAAAGTAGTTCCGGCCATGAGGTAATATTTAGCCCTGAAATAGCGGTTGAAATCGCCAATATTTGTTAGGATTCCATCAAAATAGCTGCTTTCCCAGCTCAGGATATACTGGCCATACATCATCAAAATGGGGCCTGTCATAAAAAGCCCGACAAAAATCAGCATGCCGGTCATCTCCAGATAAATTTTTTGTGGATAGAAAAAGAAGCCATAAAGCAGGAAAATCGGGATAAAAATGAGCGTACTTTTTGGCCTTTTGTTTCTTAAAAACAACTTAATCTCAAGCTGCATCAGTTGGCCAATCGCGCCAAATTGCTTCAGATATTTTATTTCGTGGACAGCTACACCTTTTTTGGCTTTACGGTTTTCTTCGGGATAAAGCCCCGAAACAAGTGTGCGGTAATTTGCAAAGTAGGCAGCCATCAGCACCAATAAGGGCAGCAAGATCATCAAAGGTTGGGTTAAAACCGACGTAAAAATCAAAGTCGAGAATTTACCCACCGAAACAATTTTATAAAAATCCAGTAATCCCAGTAAGATAATAAGCAGCCCAAAAACACCTGCAATCCAGCTATTTGTCGAAAGACCTCTTTTAAAATAAATGCTCAGAAAATTAACCGAAAGCACCGTAAAAAGAATCGAAAAAACGTAAGCTGTAATTTGTAAACCTGTAAACCAGGGCGCCAACTGGAAAATGATGAATGGCACAAATAGGATGATGGGAATGAAATTAAAGAACGACAACAGCGATTTTCCCAAAACAAAATTCACCAGCAACGATTTTCTCAGCGGAAGGTGAAGATAAGGCTGGATGGTGAGCACAGGCACTTTTTGCATGAAAAAACGCATCAGGAAACCCATTGCAAAGCCGTAAAGTACAAATGAATTGAACTTTTCGACAGGGTCGTCGTCAGGGAAAATTTCGCCGAGTTTATCCGAAAAATAAATGCTCCCCACCAAAAACTCGAAGAAAAGAATGAAAAACAAGAAACCCACCATCATTTTGATGGCCACCGATTGGTTCCACATGGACGAACGTTTCATTTCGCGCCATTCGTTTCGTATAAACCATTTTAGCATAGGTTGGATGTATTAAATTATTTTTGATGCGGCGAATTTAACAAGAATTGTGCAATGTCCTGCAAAGGTCTGGTTTTAAAATGTTTTGCCATAAAAACGATCATGATTATCAGTAATTCCTGTTCGCTGGCGTACAGCAATTTCCCGAAGCCGAACAAGGTTGAAGCTGTCGTTTTGCAAAACTGGTGTCCGTTTGCCGGTTCACCTTTAAAAATGCGTGTTTTCTGTCCTTTTACTCGTCATTTCTTTGTAATCTTGCAAAAATGATTTTCGGTATTTTTGAAATTGTAAACAAAATTTCCTGCGCCGGACAATGAACAGAACGACAAAAATTATTGGTGGAATCTTTGTAGGATTGGTGGTTGCGTTCCTTTTCTGGGAGTTTTCAAACATCGTATTTTACCTTCTGGTGGCCATTATTTTATCGTTGGTTGGTAAACCACTGGTAAAGAAAATTAAGGCCCTCAAAATAGGAAAATACCACCTTCCAAATGGCCTGAGTGCCTTTTTAACATTGCTTGTCATCATATTTTTTATCGGTTTGTTTTTTAGCATTTTTATCCCGCTCGTTGCCCGACAAGCTGCCGTAATTTCAAATATTGACCTCGATTCGCTCAGCCAGTCTATCGAAGAGCCCTTGCAGAAACTCGAGGATTTTCTTCACAATTACGGCATCCTCGGAAAAGAGGAAACTGTGAACCAGGTCATCGAAATTCAACTCAAATCAATCCTGAATCTTACCTCATTTTCGAGTGTTTTAGGCTCGATGGTTGGTTTGACCGGAACAATATTTATCGCCGTTTTTTCGATCATTTTTCTCACTTTCTTCTTTTTAAAAGATGCTTTTATCCTGGATGAACTGGTCGAAAACCTTACTCCGGATAAATATCAGAATGAGGTGAATAACATTCTGAAACAAACCAAACGACTGCTGAGCCGGTATTTCATAGGTCTATTAATCGAAATTACGGCCATGATTACGTTAATAACCACAGGATTAACCATTTTTGGTGTAGAAAATGCCGTGCTTATTGGTTTCTTTGGGGGTTTGATGAACATTATCCCTTACCTCGGGCCGCTGATTGGAGCACTTATTGGCGTAATACTTGCCATTTCGACCATCTTAAGTACCGGAATGTATTCCGAATTACTTTCGATAACGTTTATTATTTTGGGAGTATTTCTGGTTGCAAAACTCATTGATGACTTCATACTTCAGCCTTTGATTTATTCGAACAGCGTTAAAGCGCATCCTGTCGAAATTTTTCTGGTAATCCTTATTGCAGGAACCATGGCTGGAATCACGGGAATGATTCTCGCAATTCCAACCTACACCGTTCTGCGCATCATTGCCAAAGAATTTTTAAGCCAGCTCAGTGTGGTTCAAAAATTAACCAGAAATATTTAACCCGCATTTACGTTTTTGTTGACTTTAAAGGAAATTATAAGTATTTTTGCTCAACAACTTTTAATAAAAATCAAATAAATTTTACTACTATGAAAAGTTCAACATCAGGTTTTCTTTTGGGATTATTGGCAGGCGCCGCTGTAGGTGCTGCCGTTGGGATTTTGTATGCCCCCGAAAAAGGTTCGGTAACCCGCAAAAAAATCCGCAATAAAGCGGACAAAATCAAGGAAGATTTTGACGAAAAATTCGAAGATGTAAAAAATTACGTCAACGATGCAATTGGCGATATGAAAGCCAAAGTTTCGAAAGCTAAAGAAAAGGAAGCATAGCCTTTTGTGTGTAATTAAAAATTATTGACGATTGTCCCGAAAGTCGCTCCATCGCCTGAAGGTTTTGATAAGCGGGATGAAAATAATCATCCCGGAAAGCATTAAAACCAGGCAAAGTGAGCAAGATTTCCGGGACATTTTTTAAACAAAAAATAAAAATCATGGATACCGAAAAATTTGAGGAAAACCTTAACGAAACCGCCAGAAACGTGAAGGAAATCGTTGATATGAAATTGGAATTGTTTACTTTAGTTGCCATCGAACGGATTTCGAAAGCATTTACCAATTTTCTCGCCATGCTGATTTCGACCATTTTCATACTTTTTTTCCTCATATTTCTTTCGTTTGTTTTTGTGGCCTGGTATGAGTTGCATTTTGGAGCCCGTTATGAAGGCTATTTAATTACAGCCGCATTTTTTGTTATTCTGGCGGTAGTCGTTTTTGCTTTTAGAAATGTGTTGTTTCTGAACCCGATGCTGCGTGGATTTACCGAGGCAGCTTTTGAAAAAGAGGAAAGCCTGAACAACCTTAAAAATGACAAAGATGCAGCTGAATAAGATTAAAAACCTAAACGATCTCCGTTATCGGAAACTCTTGTTAAGAACCGAAATCAGGTTCAAGGAAGATGAGATAAAAAACCAACTTGCCGGTTTGAGAACCGATTTGGAATCATCTAATTTAAGAGGCGAAATTACGCAGGCCATCATCAGCAATCCCATGATGGTAATAAATGTGGCCAGGGTGGTTTTTAACCTTGTGCAGCGCTGGCGCGAACGAAAAAGGAAAAAGCAACTCCGCAAAAAAAATCGCGATTAGTTTGTTTGTTATCAATAAGATAAATTATTCAAAACCTGGTTTTTGCCGCAAAATCTTTTAGGGCGCGAGCCTTTCGATAAACCAATTTCCATCCGAAATTGCATAAACCAACCTATCGTGAAGACGGTTTTCGCGGCCTTGCCAAAACTCAATTCTGTGGGGTTTAAGTTTGTAACCACCCCAGTGTTCTGGCCGTTTTAATTCTTCTACTGAAAACATTTCTTTTAACCCGGTAATCTTTTTTTCGAGAAAATTCCTGTCGGGAATTACCTGGCTTTGTGGCGAAGCAGCCGCACTGAAGCGGCTTTCGGCAGGTCTGGAATTAAAATATTCGTCTGATTCGGCACCATCTAATTTCTCAACAACCCCTTCAATCCTAACCTGCCTTTCCAATTCTTTCCAGAAAAAAGTAGCGGCAACTTTTGGGTTTTCGGCTATTTGAAGGCCCTTCCGGCTTTGGTAATTCGTAAAAAAATCGAAGCCCTTTTCGTCAACACCTTTTAAAAGCACAATCCGCGCCGCAGGCTGCGAATCCTTTCCGGTGGTTGCCAGGAACATGGCCGTAGGCTCGTCAACACCGGCATTTATAGCTTCCTGAAACCACAATTTAAATTGTTCAACCGGGTTTGAAAGGATGGATTCTACCTCCAGTTTCCCGTTCAAATAATCCTTGCGTATAGCCGCTATTTTCGATTTTTCCATTTTTTCCATTTTTTCCATTTTTGCAGAGCGCAGGGCGCAAAGCGCAAAGCGCCAGGAGCACTGGGTTTAATTCATTATTCCATTTCAACATTCTTCCATCTTTCCAACATTCCAATCTTCCATCTTTCCAACATTCCATTATTCCACTCTTCCACTCTTCCTTTTTACGTCAGCAAATACCCTCCATCAACTGTAATAATTTCACCGGTAATGTGCGAAGCAGCTTTTGAAACCAGAAATAAAACCGTGTTGGCAACATCTTCAGGCGAGGCCAATTTTTTTAACGGTGTTCGTTTTTCGACTTTCGAGGCAAGGTCTGGAGCAAACTTCCGGAGGTTTTCCGAATCAACAAGTCCTGGAGCCACCGCATTTACGCGAATTCCAAACGGAGCCACCTCAGCAGCCAGCGAACGCGTGTAAGCAATTACGCCACCTTTTGAAGCATCGTAATGCGCGGTCATCCCAAAACCCGGATGCATCCCGTTGATGCTGGCAATGTTCACAATGGTGCCACCTTCGGCTTGTTTCATCATCAGTTTCAATACTTCACGGGAACACAAAAACAGGCCTTTCAGATTCAGATTAAAAATTTCATCCCAACTTTCAACAGCCAATTCGTGCTGTATCGAAAGGCCAAAAACACCAGCATTGTTAACTAAAACGTCAATCCGTCCGAAATGTTCAGCCACTTTTCTGATTGCATCAATTACCTCAATTTCCTTGGTCAAATCCGCTTTTAAAAGCAAATGTTCGTAATCTGATTTTTTCAATCCAGCCGAAATATCCAATGCCTGCGCATTGCTTGAATTATAAATAATTGCCACCTTAGCTCCTGCTGCAGCGAGTTTGAACGAAATGCCACGGCCAATATTTACGGCGCCGCCTGTAACAACAGCAACCTTATCCTTTAAGGAAAACAACTTTAAAATTTCTTCCATTTTTGCTGATTATTCCATGGCCAAAATGTTGATAAGTGAGGCGAAATCAGGATAAAGCCGGGTGAGTTCTTCCTTTTTGCCTCCTTTATAATCTTCAAATTCGTAACCCGGCGACATGGTTGTTCCAACAAGCGCAAACTTCCCGCCAACCTTGAGTTTCGAACCCTGCCATACATTTTGCGGAACAATAACCTGTGGTGCTTGTCCGGTGAGCAGATTATTCCCGATTTCGATGATTTTTCCCGTACCGTCCTCATAAAGTTGCAACTGTTCGATGGGATCGCCCAGATAAAAATGCCAGATTTCATCTCCGGGAAGGCGGTGCAAAGCCGAAAAACTGTCCTGCGTAATCAGATAATAAATGCAGGAATAAATGGAACGCCTGGTCCTGATGCCACCATTATAAGGCGCTTTTTCGATAATGATGTCACTTCTGAAAGTTTCGCGATAAAAGCCACCTTCTTCTTCTAAAGGTATCAGGTCGAGGTGTTTAACAATTTCGTCAATGTTCATTGGAATAGTTTTTTTTGCAAATGGCTAACTTCAATTAATTTTGACCAAAATTATAAAATTCCTTCACTAAAGATTCCAGAGATGAAAATTGGACGTTTTAAAATTGTAAGCAAACGCGAAAGATGGGGGTTGACTGGCTGGGGCTGGCTTTTGATTTTGCTTTTTTTTATCGTCCTGGGCTGGTTTTCGGTTAAAAATATTGTGCCGTTTCTTTCGCATGAAAACACCATCGAAGCCCGTGTGATGGTGCTCGAAGGCTATGTTCCGGATTATGCCTTCGACCAGGTTTTGAAAATATTTCATCAGAAAAATTATGAGTTGTTAATTGCAACTGGTACCGTTTACGATCAGGGATTTTACATTTCCGGGCTGACTTCTAATGCCGAACTCATTGGAAAATCGCTCCTGGCACTTGGTTTTGATTCGACAAAACTGGCTATTGTACCGGCATCCTCCGATATTTTTCGCGACCGGACTTATCACACCGGGAAGGCCGTAAAAACGTATCTCCAAAAATATCATCCCGAAATAAGATCGTTCAACATGATTTCGATGGGCGCTCATGCCCGCCGCAGCCTCTATTTGTACAATCTTGTTTTTGATGCGGATATTAAAGTTGGCAACATTGTTATCCCCGAAATGAATTTCGACACAAAACACTGGTACAAATCGAGTTATGGTTTCAGGACTATCATTAACGAATCGCTGGGGTATTTTTATGTTTTGTGGTTTTTTGCTCCCGAAAGGAAAAAATAATGACAGTTTTGGTTTAAATCTGCTGGAAAAATGTTAAATATAGAAATTCAAAATTATCTTATCCTGGTTTTATTTGGCGCTTTGGGCATCGTTTTCTTTACGGTGGTTTACAAAGTAAAAGCCGCCGGTGGCGAGCTTTTTGGACGGGCAACCATGAATATTTCCGTTCAGCTTCTGGGGAAAGTCCTGATCTTACTCCCCAATTGTTTTTTGTTATTTGAAGCTTTGGGATTTAATCTTTCCTGGCTTGAGGTTCCGGATTTCCTTCGGTGGATCGGAGTTTTCATCTTTTTTGAAGGCGTCCTGTTTTTATGCTTATCGCTGATTCATCTTGGAAGATACACAAAAATGGGGCTTCCGAAAAATGATGAAATCCAACTCCGGACGACTGGCATTTACAAACTGAGCCGCAACCCGATGTATCTCGGTTTGATAATCGTTGCCATTGCCTCGGTGATGATGGTTTCCAACCCTTTTAACCTGGTTTTTGCGATCGTTGGGATTTTGATTCATCACAAAATTATCATCAACGAAGAAAAATTCCTGACCGAAAGGTTTGGACAGCAATATCTTGATTATAAGAAAAGTACAAACCGATATCTCTAAAAAAATCTTCCCTTGAAGGAAAATTACGATGTTATCATTATTGGTGCCGGTCCTGCCGGATTGAGTTGTGCCAGCGAGTTGGCCGGAAGTTCGCTTTCGGTTTTGATCGTTGATAAAAGCAAAACACTGGCCACAAAAGCCTGTGGTGGCGGGATTACCCAACTTGCAGGGAATTTCAGTCTGCCACCGGATAAAATCCGGGTTTTTGATAAACAGACCGTTTTCCTTAACCGCCTGAAATTTACCTTTCGTCTTCAAAATCCGTTAAAAACCATCACCCGCAAAGACCTTTCTGATTTCCAGTTAGCTGGGATTAAAAATGCCTCCAACATCGAAATCCGGAATCCGGTGATTATTAAAAATATTCAGAGTAATTATGTTGTAACCAATCATGGGAATTTTGGTTTTAAGTGGCTGGTAGGCGCCGATGGAGCCACTTCACAGGTGCGGAAATACCTCAATTTGCCGTTCAACATCCGGGCAGGATTTTCGACGGAGGTACAAATTTCTGACCCAAAGTTTTCGTGGTACGTCAATCCCCGGAAAATGGGCTCGGCATATATCTGGTGTTTTCCACATCAAAACCACGCCAATATCGGGATTTATTATGATCCGGAGCAACTTCCGCCTCTCTCCGCCCGCTTTTTGCTCAACAATTATCTGAATAAAATCGCGGGATTACCGGCCACTTTAAATATGTCGGGCGGCGTTGTAAATTGCCGGTACTGCGGTTGCGAATTTGGTAATATTTTCCTTGCCGGAGATGCCGCCGG
>CAIYZW010000071.1 GCA_903930725.1 uncultured Bacteroidota bacterium | reverse complement strand
TTTTTTTTTGCCCTTTTACAACCATTTTGATAAACCATATTTTAAAACTTTGTTTGAATATGAGAAGATTTTGCATTTGGCTCATCGTGTTAATTGTTTCCATTTCCTGTTCCCGGGTGCCAGACACAGTGAATATCGGTTTTAAAATTAAATTAATCGCTTCGCAAACGAATGTTCTTCCCTATAATGCCGGAATTGATTCATTATTTACTAAACAATTGAAAACAAGCGAGTTTCCTCATTTTTTAGGAAAATCATTTTTATTGTTTGATACAATTTACACTTCCACCATTACAACTGATTTGCCGGTCAATTATTCAGGATTGTTTGAAAAGGATGTGGTTTTAATTAATGAAAATGACAGTAAAGACGGGCAAAAGTGTTTTTTTTATCACAAATCTGATTTTTATATTTACCGAACTTTGATCCCGGAAAATGAACAGAAACAAGTAATCCTCGCAGATATTGCAAGCCAGGATTCAGCGAAGATTTCGAGATATTTTTCTTCACAAAAACTGAAACAATATATTACAGAATGAAAGCACATTTCCAGGTTTTAGCTTTGATGGTTTTGATTTGCAGTTTGCCGATAGCTACGTTTGGTCAAAAGTTATCAAAATACTATTCATCACGAAATCAGGAAGGTGGGAATCTTTATTTCATCTATCCGTTTGAAGATTTCAAGAATAAAGCTGATGGATCAGATTTTGTTTTTGACATTACACACAGAGCCGGAACTGACTTTGCCACTATAAATTTTACTTTTTTTTCAGCTGATCCTTTGCCCGCTGATTCACTTAAGATTTCGGCCAGTCAGGTTTTAGTTTCGGAAAAGGCTGAAAAACTATTTATTGACTATGCAAAAAAGCATTGGCAACACCGTTATTCGATAAAAATTGATTTTTCTGAATTAATGGCAATTTTTAAAACCCAATCACAGCCTGCAATTGAGGTGATTTCGGATAGCATAAAACTTGTTTACGGGGTAAAAGAAAAAGATTGGAAAAAATACGCTGATGCGGTTAATAAAATCCTCTACATCATCAAATCAGAAAATGAGTAACGACTTTACCCTCCACTTTTGACCTTTTTCTCTTTACTATTTTACCAGGTTGGCAAATCCCATAAACGCCAGCGAAAGCAAACCTGCTGTAATCAACGAAATAGGAAAACCTTTCATTCCTTTTGGAATACCTGTCAATTCGAGTTGTTCACGAATCCCGGCCATAAGAATCATAGCAAGTGTAAAACCGGCAGCAATTGCTGAAGCATAGACCACGCTGGTAACTAAATTGTAATCTTTCTGAACCGCCAGAATTGCAATTCCCAAAACAGCGCAATTGGTTGTAATCAAAGGAAGATAAATGCCCAAAGCCTGATAAAGTGAAGGAGCCGATTTTTTGAGGATTATCTCGACAACCTGCACCAGAAATGCGATAATCAGGATAAAGGTTATGGTTTGCATGAATTCGATGTGTAGTGGGTTGAGGACATAAACCTGGATAAGGTAAGTCACCAGATTGGCAAGTGCCATTACAAAAATAACTGCGCCACCCATACCCAACGAGGTTTGAACCTTGTTCGAAACACCGAGAAACGGGCAAATC
>CAIYZW010000070.1 GCA_903930725.1 uncultured Bacteroidota bacterium | reverse complement strand
CTGAAAATCACCCGTGTGTGAATATGTGTGAGATACGTTTCCCCTTCCAATGATGAGAAGCGGTGATCCATCGCCGAAATCCCAACGGTATTCTGCTTCAGGGTGTGTATTGGTTGATAAATCAACAAATTCAGCCTGCATCCCTGCACAGCCATTCTGAACCTGAAAATCCACAGTAACCTGGCTGCACTCAACACTGAATGCATGTATGTTGGTGAGGCTCCAACGGCCATCAGCATCCATAGCACGAACATACAAACGGTTTGTGCCCAGAGGCAGATTTTGTACTTCAGCCACAAAAGTCAACCCCGAAATGTCAGTTGCCGGAATTAACGCCAGCGGTTGCCCTTTGCCAACGCCCGGATCGGTATTAAAAAAGTATTCTGCTTTTATGATATTCCGGTTTTCTACGGGCACAGTTTCTTTGTAAAACGACTTGATCCCCGTCATACTCCATTTCCCGAGTTCATCTTTCCCGCGCAGATATAAATGATGAAATCCGTTTCCGACAGCAGAAATATCAACCGAAAAAACCAGCCCGTCGGTTAATGATACATTATCGGCAATAATGGAAGTGCCCTTGCCAAAGCCGGGATCAACATCCAGAAAATACTCCAGACAGGTGATTTGGGAAGAGGACGGAAGTATGGTTTCCTTATAAAACGATCTGGTGCCTGTGATACTCCAAAAGCCATTTTCATCTCTTACCCGGATGTAAAGATGATGAAAGCCCGGCTGAAAGTCAGAAATATCCACCGAAAAATTCAGCGCTTCAAGGTTATGGGATGGCTCAACCGGAATGGCTACCCCATTGCCATTTCCAGGGTCATTGTCTAAAAAATACTCAGCAAAAACGATGTTGGCATTTTCCGGATAAACAGTTTCCTTAAAAATGGATTTTATGACCGTCATACTCCAAAGCCCATTGGCATCCTTTACACGGAAGTATAAATGATGAAATCCATCTGCGTAATTGGTAATGTCGGTAACGAAATCCAACCCACTGATCTGGTTTTTAGTAAGGGGAATTTCGATGCCATTACCGAAGCCCGGATCATTATCCACAAAGTATTCGAGATAGACGATGTTGGCGGCCTGCGGAATAACAACTTCTTTGTAAAACGATTTAATTCCCGTCATACTCCAATAGTTCAATTCGTCTTTGGCACGCACATAAAGGTGGTTGAATCCGTTATTCAACATCGAAATATCCAGCAATAAGCTCAGGTTTTGGATATTGCCCGAAGGTGTAACCGGAATAGGCACACCCTTTCCAAATCCCGGATCGATATTGAAGAAATATTCGAGATAAACGATGCTGCTGTCGGTGGCGTCAGTTCCTTCAAACCGGAATGTCGCTTTCGCTGAATAGGCCACAAGAGCAGGAAGCATCAAAACAATAATTAAGCGCTTAATCATAATTACCTCCGGATTTAGTTTGAAATCGGATCATCATGGCTAATGGGTTAATTATTTGATTTTACGCTGATTTCGACTTCAATTTGCTGATTGATGTAATTGATATCGTGATCGAACTGATAAATGGAAGGAATTGGAGGAATACCCGAAAGCATGTATGGGAAATCTCCGTCGAAAATACCGCAGTCAATGCCGCCAACACCACCGCCAATTGCCGGTGAAGCAGTCCTTAACATCCATTTGCTATCAGGGCTGCCGGTTCCAACAAAAACACTTTCCATCGTCACATTGCTTTTGTTGCCATTCAGTGTGCCAAATTGTGTGCTGTTGCCAATATTGTTGTTGTAAACACAATTGATGAGAGATAAATAACCATCGCGCCAGATGTTGTTGTTTACCGTTGAATTATTAATTGTGCCATTCCCGTAAATTACATTGTTTTCGATAATCCCCGAAAATCCTGAAGAAAGAATAATTACCCGGTGAACTGAATTAAGATCGGCTGCATTGATGATGTTGTTTGTGATAATAACATTGTTTACCCCGTTTTTTTCGCTTTTTATAGCTTCGGATGTAGGATTAGGATATGGATTGGAAGAATAGGTATTTTCGATATAATTTCCCCTGATAATAATATTGCTGATGTTATCGGCATCAAAAATTACGGATGCAGCCCCATCGGTATTGTAAGTGATATAATTTCGCTGAATGATTATTTGCGAAGTTAAAATAGAAATGTAGTAAATTTTACACCCCTGAATTACCGATCCTTCACTTCCGGGATTAAAAGTGACCGTTCCCAGCAGCGACTGATTGAAATCGGCCTGGGTCGCGGGATTCTGGTCGGTAAAATAGCCGTTTCCGATAATCACAAGTTTTTTAGCCAGGCTAATGTTACCATAATTGGTGGCCGTTGGTTCAAGATAAATCGTGTCGCCAGGATTGGCTGAACTGTAAGCGATTGTAATAGACGAGAAATCGGCAGATACGCCGGCAGTGCTGTTTACACGCCAAACTTTTGCTTCTGTAAACAAAACACAGAGAAGTAAGCTAAACGTAAGAAAATAAGAAGTTTTCATAATACGATGTTTTAATTGTTATTTGCTAAATTATTTATTTGTCCGACGAAATTTTGAAACCATAAACCCTTTTAATCCTGCAAGAAACAGATGATTCTTTCATCCGTTCCCGACATGCCAAAAATAAACTTTTCATTGCAGGTTTTTCATCGGAAACAAAAAGTTTTCAGCAGGTTTTGGAGCACTTGTTTTATGTACTTCTGCAGGAAATAAATTTATTATGAATTACTTAGACCCAAAGAATAATATCAATTTAAGGAAATTATTTGGCCGGCACCCACGCTTGCTCAAGAGCTTTCTTAATGCCATCCTTCCTTTTTAGGGAAGGGACTTTTATAGAAAGATTTGAGTATTTACCTATAGCGATGGATCTTAAATGCCTGCAATTTAATTGAAAAATTGAAGTAATTATTTAAAAAGTACGGCAAAGATGCTGAAAATCACTTTGAAGAACTAAGATAATTATCCTTATTGTTTTCCCACCACCAAATCTGATACAACAGTTCAAACCCGCCAATGGTGTGTGGTTTTTTAAAAAGAAATAGCGAAAATTTCCATTGTGTGTGTTACTTACTTCAAGGATAATGATGGAATTGGGAGCATGGGTTTGGAGAGAACCCGTAAAATTCCTTGCAATTTTTTTTAATGATTTGATTATCGTTTAATAACCATTTTTGTTGGATTCTGACGAGTATCAAAAACCATGTCAATTACAACTTCCTGCCCGGTTAAATGGTAAATGATTTTATAATTATCCTTCACCAGATACCTGTAACAGTTTGGATGATTTGAAAGAAGTGGCTCTTTCTGACCAATTGAGAAAAAACCAACTTCCAATAATTCAACGCTGTCAATGAGTCGAAAAATTTGCTTTTCGGCAATAACTATCGAAATTTCAGCAAGATAATTATAAATGCTTTGCAAATCATTTTTTGCAGGATCAGTCCATACAATCTTTATAGATTGCTTTTCCATAACTTAATTTCTTCTTTCAAATCCTGATGTGAGGTTATTTTCCCTTCCTGATGCGCTTTTTCGGAGGCTAATATTCTATCGTAGAACTCATTAAGCGACATGGGACTGATTGCAGTCACCGATTCCTGATTTATCAATTGATTGATTTTATGGATAAGATTTAAATCCTGAATGTTGATAATCTGCTGAATAACCTGAAATTTCTGAAACTGAAGATTCATTTTTATTTAAAGTTTAATGACTCATCAAAATTACTTAATATTCCAAACGGGCGGTTTATTTTTAGCTGGAAGTCTGAAAGCAATTTCATCTTCACTAAAGTTGAAATTTAACAAAAGTAAACCCCCAGATTTCCTGAATCCAATATTGTTTTTCAGTGACTTACAAAAACTATCCTTCAAATAATCGTCACAAAATATGATAATAAGGTTTTGAAACTGGTGCTAACTTTTTTTCTGCTAAGGTTAAAGACCTTATTTTCATGCTTTTAACCTTAGTACAAATTTTCTAATGTCCGTTTCAACCTTATTTTACACTGAGCATGGCCGAAGTGTACCTTATTAACAAATATTGGTTTCAAGACATTCTTGTTTTTGAGAAGTCAGGAAGACCGAATTTTTGTTTATTCGGATCTGGTTAAAAATTGGTGTAAATGCCTGATATTTTGATTTATTCTCATAAAACCTGTTATAAAAAAAGCACCTTCCGGTGCTTTATTGTTTCAGAATTTTGTTTAAACCAGCTTTCGTATGGCCACCCATTGTTTGAGGGTTTCTCTGGCTTCGTGTGCCGGATAACCCAACACAGTTTTTCCGGCTTCAACATCGTTCATTACCCCGGAACCCGCGCCAACCACAGCTCCCGAATGGAGCGTGAGGTGATCTTTGATTGAAGCGCTTCCCCCGATAATAACACCATCGCCAAGTGTAACAGAGCCGGCAAGGCCACTGTTGCCTGCCATAATGCAAAAACGCCCCAGGACGCAGTTGTGGGCAATTTGAACAAGATTATCAATTTTGCACCCATCACCAAGCATTGTCGAACTAAACTTGCCCCGATCAACGCAGGAGTTGGCGCCAATTTCGACACCATTTCCTATCACCACATTGCCAATCTGTGGAATTTTTACCAGACCACGGCCATCTTCGGCTGGACGATAGCCAAAACCATCGGCACCAATGCTGACGTTGGTATGAAAAATACAGAATTTCCCGATTTCGGTGCGTTCCCGGATTACCGTTCCCGACCAGACTATTGTGCCCTGGCCGATTTTGGTTTCATCCAGGATGGTGACGTTTGGATATAAAATAACGCCATCGCCTAAAACGACATTCTTTCCAACATAACATCCTGCCCCAATTTTGCATCCTTTGCCAATTTTGGCTGTTGCATGAATTACCGCTGTTGGATGAATTTCTTCGTCAAATTCTGGTGGCCCCGGGTCGAACATTTCCAATATTCTGGCCATGGCCAGGTCGGCATTTTTAACTTTAATAATGGCCCGGTTTTCGCCCGGCTCCACCTTGAATTTTTCGTCAACAACAGCAGCGCAAGCCTTTGAAGTTTCCCAAAGTCGCACATATTTCTGGCTTCCGATAAAAGTAATATGGTTATTACCAGCTTTTTCCAACTGTTCAGGTCCATCAATCAGATGACTTGTTGCCCCGACCAGTTCGCCTTTTACCAGCTCATTAATTTCGGTGATGGTGAATGATTTCATTTAAGCTAAATATTTATTCCGAAAACATATTTTTATGAAACATCGAAGGTTTTGCGGGATCCAAATTGTACACATGTCAACTTTCTGATCTTCGCAAAACCTCCTGATAAATTAATTTTAAATAGTATTGGTGAAATGCCTGCTCCGACTTTATTATTTCAAAACCACCATACGGGTAGTTTTTGTTTCACCACCGGCATTTAAGCGGCAATAGTAGAAGCCTTCGGCAAGATCGTTGGCAGCAAAAACAAAATTGTAGGTTCCTGCCGGCTGTTTTTCGCTGACCAAAGTCCTGAGTTGCTTTCCGTAAACATCATAAATACCAAGTTCCACCTCTTTTGCCTCGGTCAGGATGTACCTGATGGTTGTCTGGCCTTTGAATGGATTTGGATAACTTGTAAGCGTAAGAAAAGTAGTCGAATTTGCTACATTTGTAATTCCTGTAACCTGCGGTACAATGTGGCCGTAATAAACATCCTGCTCG
>CAIYZW010000069.1 GCA_903930725.1 uncultured Bacteroidota bacterium | reverse complement strand
CCTGCTATCTTCCGCTCATTTCCTTCGGTATTCTTCCTGTTCTGATGCTTTCTGAACGAAGTTTTCGTCCAGTAATCCGTTCGACCATTTTACCTATTTCAAGAATTTTATCAACATCAAGGCCGGTTTCGATGCCCATTTCGTCCATCATCACCACCATATCTTCCATAGGAACAAGCCCAACAATATTTGGGTCGCGATAATAATATTCACCGGTACCTGAAACCGGCACGCCGTCAACGAAGTTGGCAGGCTGACCACCGATGCCGCCCATGGTAGCTTCAAAATTGGTCATTCCAGCCTGCAATGCGGCCAAAACATTGGCCATCCCCCACCCTCTTGTGGTATGAAAATGGGCAATTTGTTTGTGAGGATTATCCACCGTGTCGAGCAGCATCGAAAAATATTTATAAACCCTGTCTGGTGAAGCAGAACCGTCGTGGTCGGCATGTTCGACGTCGTTGGCGCCAATGTCGAACCAGCGTTTTGTAAACTCGATGGCTTTGCTCATTTCGGTTGGACCTTCGATGGGGCAACCCCAGATAGTACTGACTGTTCCATTTACTTTAAGACCTGCTTCACGGGCTTTTTTAACCCACTCTTCGCTCATTTTCCAGTAATCGGCAATCGAAAGCCCCGAATTCTTCTTTTGATGCGATTCACTTGTCGAAACCATCAGCAAAATCCTGTCAGGACCCCATCCTTCCTGCCTGGCTCTGATGGCACGCTCCACTGCTTTTTCGCGGATGGTGATGGTTGTGAGTTTTACATCATCAATCAGATGTTTGATTTTTTTGCTTGCCCTTATTTTTTTGAGCAATTCGTCAGCATCTTTAAATTGCGGCATTCCTTGCGGGTTTCCGAAATTAGTCACCTCGATGTGCTTAAACCCGGCAAGGATCAACTGTTCCGAAACCCAGAGTTTGGCCTCTGTAGGGATAAATTTTTCTTCATGTTGGAAACCGTCCCTCACGGTGATATCTCCAATAACAACTTTTTTAGGATAGTTCATAGGTTCAAATTATTTGGTGTAAGATTTATAACTATTTTATTTTAAACCTAACAGGTTTTGCAAACCTGTTAGGTTTCATTCCATTCTTCCATTCTTCCATCATTCCAAAATTCCTTTAAATTGCTCCAACGACTCCGGATTCCTTAGTGCATCCCGGTTTTGGACTTCCTCACCATGGATGATTTTCTTAACGGCAACCTCCACTTTTTTACCGTTGAGTGTGTAAGGAATGTCGTTCACCTCTTTAATAAGGGCCGGCACATGGCGCGGGCTGCAACCAGCACGAATATTTGAGCTGATTTTTTTTACAAGATTATCATCCAGGCTAATGCCAGGCTTCAGTTTTATAAAGAGTACAACCCTTTCGTCGCCATGCCACTGCTGGCCAACGATGACAGAATCCTCAATTTCGGTCATATTTTCGACGATGCTGTAAATTTCGGCGGTACCTATGCGCACACCTCCCGGATTAAGCGTGGCATCGGAACGGCCATACATTGTAACTCCGCCATATTCGCTGATAACAACATAATCGCCATGATGCCAGATGTTTGGGTAAACTTCAAAATAAGCTTTGTGATATTTTGAACCATCAGGATCGTTCCAGAAATAAACCGGCATCGAAGGAAATGGTTTTTTGCATACCAGTTCGCCTTTCTGTCCCACGAGTGGTTTTCCCGTAAGGTCGAAACAATCAACGGCCATACCCAGGCCACGGCATTGGATTTCGCCTTTATAAACCGGCAGAAGAGGATTTCCAAGCACAAAACAGGAAATGATGTCGGTACCTCCGGCGATAGATGAAAGCTGGACATCTGTTTTCCATTCGCGGTAAACGTATTCAAAACTTTCGTTGGTAAGGGGCGATCCGGTGCTTGTAATGGCCTTTAACTTTGGAAACTCAGAAATTAGTTTAGGTTTTACACCGGCATCTTCGAGCGAGGCAATGTATTTTGCACTCGTCCCGAAAATCGAAACATCCAATTCATCGGCCATTTTAAGCAAAGCATCGGGTGCCGGATAAAACGGATTTCCATCGAAAAGAACAAGCGTTGAACCAACTGCAAGGCTGCTCACCACCCAGTTCCACATCATCCAGCCGCAGGTGGTAAAATAAAAAATCAAGTCATCTGGCGTGAGGTCGCAATGCAGGCGAAGTTCTTTTAAATGCTGGATAAGCGTGCCACCAGCCGAGTGGACAATGCTTTTGGGCAGGCCGGTTGTACCCGATGAATACATGATGTACAAAGGATGATCGAATGGAAGTTGCTCAAAATGAATTTCACCGGCTTCATGATTACCGAAATGCTCCCACCTGATGGCATTGTCGAATTTTGAAGTATCGCGTTTGCCCGAAAAATCAACCAAAACCACCTTTTGAACAGTTGGCAGATTATCTAGAATTCCATGAAGTTTTTCCTGAGAATCGAACTTTTTGCCATTATAAAAGTAGCCATCAGCGGCAAAAATGACTTTTGGTTTAATCTGTGAAAACCGGTCTAAAACACCTTTTATCCCAAAATCAGGGGACGACGACGACCAGATGGCGCCCACAGAAGCTGTGGCCAGCATTGCAATTACGGTTTCGGGGATGTTGGGCATGAAGGCAGCAACACGGTCGCCGATGCCAACACCAAGTTTTTTTAAACCCGAACTAACCCGGAAAACATCGTTGTATAATTCGCGTTGGGTTATCCTTTTTTCGATGCCATTTTCACCTCTGAAAATGATAGCAGTTTTATCGCCGCGATGTTGCAGCAAGTTTTCAGCAAAATTCAGTTTAGTGCCTGTAAACCATTTGGCGCCAGGCATTTTGCTGGAATCATCAACAACCTGCGAATATTGGTGCGAATGTATGATTTGTGTGTATTCCCAAAACTCCTTCCAAAAATCGGCAATATTATCGACGCTCCATTGATGCAGCGCTGCGTAGGTGGGTTCGGCAAGATGATATTTTTCATCAATCAGATGTAGGAATTCATATATCTGCGATTGCTTCATTTTTGCAGGATTGGGCTGCCAAAGTATGTGTTGATCCATAACTTTAAATTTTATTCAAAATAAAGGAAAACGCACCTAAAAACCAAAGAAAATAATTGCGCCAAAACTTTTCTTTAAAAGCATTGGCGCAACCCGACTGACTTTG
>CAIYZW010000068.1 GCA_903930725.1 uncultured Bacteroidota bacterium | reverse complement strand
ATATTTTCTGATTGTAATGTTGATTGCATTAGGATCATGTTCAAAAGTGCTCGATGTTGAGCCAAGTCAGTCCATTTCGTCCGACGAAGCCATTAAAGACAAAACCGGTCTCGAAAGAGCCATCACCGGCTCATATAATGCTTTGCAGCTGGTTGGCTCCTACGGACGCTACCAGGTAATTGTGAGCGATCTTGCCGCCGATAATCTCGATTGGGTTGCTACCAGCGTTGATTACAGCGAGATTGCTGCAAACGACATTAATGCTGCCAATACAATTATTGATGGAATCTGGGGAGCAAATTACGATGGTATTAACCGCATAAACAATGTGCTGGTAAAGATTCCGGTAATTGCCGGATTAACTGATGACGAAAAAAGCACCTTCGAGGGCGAATCCTTGTTTTTACGGGCATTGTTTCATTTTAACCTTGTCAGTTATTTTGGTGGTGTACCGATAAAAACTACACCAACACTCGATTTAACGAATATTGACCAGGAAAGAAACACAAGGGATGAAGTTTATCTTCAGGTTATCGAAGATTTGCTTGCAGCCGAAACCAGGTTACCCAAAAAAGCTGTTGCCGGACATCCCAGCGCGTATACCGCTACTGCTCTCCTGGCAAGGGTTTATCTTACACGCTTCCATTTTTCAAATCTCCCCGACATGGCAACCAAAGCCATCGAAAAAGCCGATTCGGTTATATTGAATGGTGGCTATAACCTGGCAGCAAATTATGCTGATTTGTTTAGCGGAAACGCCACCGAACCCATTTTCGAGGTTGCTTTTGATGCCCAGAACTACAACAGACTGGCTCAGAATTTCTTTCCTATTAGCCTCTCGGGATTGTATATCATTGCTCCATCTCCCGGATTTATAACCAGCTTCGATTCCATTGACTCTGTACGCCGTGACAATTCGTTCCTCATTGATTCGCTGAATAAGCCGTATTGCAACAAATACCGCGATATTGTTACCGGAACCGACAGAGTATTGGTTTTACGGCTTGCCGAAATGTACCTTATCAAGGCCGAAGCACTTGCCTACACCAACGGTAACCTTGAGGAAATCAAAACCAATATCAATGTTATCCGCACACGGGCAGGCCTGGCCGGAACTGAAGCCGAAGATATCGAATCGTTAAAACTTGCTATCGAAAACGAACGCCGGCACGAGTTTGCTTATGAAGGACAACGCTGGCAAGATCTTATCAGAACCAAAAGAGCTACCTCAGTTCTTGGAATTGACGAGAATTCGACACTATTTCCAATTCCGCTGAGCGAAATGCAAACCAACAAATTAATGAAGCAAAATCCTGGTTATTGATTACTGACATACCTTTAAAAGTTTATAAATATGAAAAGGAATATTTTTTACATACTCATGTTGTTTCTTGCAGTCGTTGTTTCAAATTCGTGCAGGAAATATGACCTGGGAAATCCGCTTCCCAGCACACTGGCCGATTTCAGCGAAACCATCAGCAATGAGAGTTACGCTCCGTGTGAAGTAACATTCACAAATAAATCAATAAATGCAACAGGCTACTTATGGGATTTTGGCAACGGCCAGACATCCACCGAAGCTAACCCAACAGTGCAATATGCAACTCCTGGTTTATACACCGTTACTCTTAACTGTACCGCGCCAAACGATTTACATTACAACCAACTGGTAAAATCCAAGGTTATCAATATTAAGGACATCAATGACATCCCTAAACAGGTACTTTATTTCACCACTCGTACCACTGGAACTGGTGGCGTCTATTTTGTAATTCTTAATGATGATGCGCCGCTAATCCAGGAATTCGAGCCTACCGATTACATGACCCGTCCTTACGGAATTGCCGCCGACACCGCAAATGGTAAAGTTTATGTTACCGATTATTCGATGGAGTGCATTTACATGTTCGATGCCGATGGTAAAAATCCCGTTAGAATACTCGATTCAAGTGTTCCCGGACAGGAAATAGTAGTTGACCCGGAAGGTATTTTTGTGTATGGCGACAAAATTTACTGGGGACAAACAGGAGGGATTTTTCGCGCCAACCTTGACGGTACAAACCCTGAAGCGTTTTTATCAACAGGTTTCGAATATCCACTCGACATGAGTTTTAATGCTGTAACTGGAAAAATCTACCTTGCCAATGATAAAGAGGCCAACAGTGGTGGAATATTTGAAGTGAATATTGATGGCAGCGGTTACACCGAAATTGTACCTGATGTGGACGGAACGGCTATTGAAGTGGATTTTAAAAACGGGGTAATTTATATTGCAGGCTATCCTTCGGATGGCACCCTGATTACCGATTATGGGATTTATTCATGTAAACTTGATGGCTCAAGCCTCGCAAAAATTGGCGACTACGGCCTGAAAGCAACCTGGGGTATGGCGTTGGATTCAAAAAAAGACAAGTTGTTCTGGGCTTTCAAAAATTCAAACAGCAACCCGGATGGAAAAATAGTACGTTCCAACCTTGATGGTTCAAGTCCTGAAGACTGGATTGTTGATATTAACCCGGTTGCCATGACCGCTGTGTGGATTAAACTGTAACAAAATGAGCTTTAACAAAGAAAGGCTGTCTGAAAAGACGGCCTTTTT
>CAIYZW010000067.1 GCA_903930725.1 uncultured Bacteroidota bacterium | reverse complement strand
TCCATCTTATGAAAAATATTCTGGACATCCACAAAACGCCGTCCTTTTAAGTCGAAATCAACATTAGCGCGAAGAAATTCCTCAACCAGCAACGGGATATCGAATTTATTGGAATTATAACCGGCAAGATCAGCATTTCCAATAAAATTACTTACTTCTTTAGCGATTTCCTCAAATCGGGGCTCATCTTTTACATCCTCATCATTAATGCCATGAATTTCGGTGGAACGCGGAGGAATCGGCATCCCCGGATTGATTCGTTTTGTATAAACTTCCTGCTTTCCCGAAGGATGGATTTTTATCAGACTGATTTCCACAATACGGTCGGTGGCTACTTTTATCCCGGTAGTTTCGAGGTCAAAAAAAGCAATTGGCTTGTTGAGAATGAGTTCCATAAAGAAAATGATAAATTGAAACGACCTGGGTTAGAGGCAGCAAGTAAAATAAAAAACGGGAAAAATTATAATGGTATTAAATTGTCTGATTTACATCAAAGTTTTCGAGATAATCCCGGAGGCGTTTCAGATACATGCCGCCGAGTGCGCCATCAACAATACGGTGGTCGTAGGCCAGCGACAAAATCATAATTTGCCTGATGGCGATAACATCACCCTGGGCTGTTTCGAGCACTACCGGGCGTTTTTTAATAGCGCCAAGTCCAAGTATTGCAACCTGCGGCTGATTGATGATTGGCGTGCCGGTGAGGCTGTCGAAAGAACCAAAATTTGTAACTGTAAATGTGCCACCCTGGATTTCATCAGGGTCGAGTTTGTTTTTGCGTGCACGGTTTGCCAGGTCGTTTACAGCTTTGGCCATGCCGATAAGATTTAACCGGTCGGCTCCCTTGATTACCGGTACAATCAGGTTGCCGTTTGGTAAGGCGGTTGCCATCCCGATATTTACATTTTTCCGGATAATCATTTTGGTGCCATCAACTGATGCATTTACCAAAGGATAGTCGCGAAGCGTTTTGGCTGCAGCCTCGATAAATATTGGCGTGTAGGTAATTTTCTGATTTTCGCGCTTTTCGAAGCCATCTTTAACTTTGTTGCGCCAGTATACAATGTTGGTAACGTCAACTTCGATAAACGAGGTTACATGCGGCGAAACGTGTTTCGACATCACCATGTGGTCGGCAATGATTTTGCGCATCCGGTCCATTTCAACAATTTCGTCACCCATCGAAGAAGTAACTTTTGGAGCTTCAAATTTTGGAGCCTGAAGTGGTGCAGCCGCGGCAATTTCCTTTTGTTTTGGGGCTTCTACCGGTTCTTCGGCTATCTTTTCTCCTCTGTTTTCGAGATAACTCAGAATATCCTGCTTGGTTACCCTGTTTTCGATGCCACTGCCTGGAATCTGGTCCAACTCTTTTAACGAAACATTTTCGGCTTTTGCGATGCTTTTTACCAAAGGCGAATAAAACCTGGTTGATGAAGCAAAATCTGCAGTTTCGATTTCCGGTTGAACCGCTTTTGATTCAAAATTTTGTGGCCCGGAATTTTGTTTTTCTTCAGATGTATTTGATGACGCAATTTCCTCGGTGCCGGCATCATCATCGCCCATTTCGATAATGGCTATCACTTTTCCAACCGGGACAACATCACCCTCGGCAAAAAGGGTTTTAACGATTTTCCCTTCGACTGGTGAGGGGATTTCAGAATCAACTTTGTCGGTTGCAATCTCAACCAGCGAATCGTCTTCCTGAACGCTGTCGCCTTCTTTTTTCAACCACCTGGTGATGGTTGCTTCGATGATGCTCTCGCCCAGCTTGGGCATGATAATTTCAAATTTTGCCATTTATGTAGGTATTTTTAATGCTTGTAAATGATTTTTGGATTTTCAACAACTGCAACCCATAAAAGTTCAAAAGCTTTGTTTTGGTTACAAAATTAGTATTTCGAAGTGAGGCGCCATGTTAAGTATTTTTAAAACTCAGGAATTTCCGAGGTTTTTGAAGCCTTTAATTATGATATCGAGATCTTTAACAGTTTTATAGTCGCGGGCATACAGGAGATTCAGCCGTTCGAGGGTTTCCTGGTTTAAATTGTTTACCCGCAGTGCAGC
>CAIYZW010000066.1 GCA_903930725.1 uncultured Bacteroidota bacterium | reverse complement strand
TGTTTCGCTCCGATTCAGCTTTTAAAAAGAGCGCTGTTTTTTTGCTACAAACATTCCGGTGCGCTGCACCTTTGTGTTTGACTGGATGATGCTTTTCTACCATAATGCCGGTGCGCTGCACCTGTAATACGATGCGTCAAAAAACGAAAAGCAAGCCATATCGTGGCGAAATATTGATAGAATTAATTGACTTTAAAGAGCTTGGAGGTGCAGTGTACCAGAATATCCAACACTCTCGCAAAGTGGGAAAACTGGTGAAATTATGATTGTTGTTCTCAATTTTGTTGAATTATAAATTCAATGGTGTTCAAAGCGGCATTGCAAATGCCGCTTAGCTGGGGTATATCGGCACGAAACTGAAATTATTTTGTCTGGTGTTTTTCGGTTTACCAGGTTTTTTTTTAAGACGAAAAAAGGCAAACGACCAGGTACCACGATAATAACTCCGATAACTTTTCTTGCAGTTAGTAAAGATAGAAAAGCAAGAAAGAGGACAATCATCGTACTCAAATACAAGGCGATGTTAGCAAAGGCAGAATGTCTCTGTGGCATCATCAGCCACAACAATCCAACCCATGTGAGTATTAAACCGGTTAACCCAAAGGATTGAACAACAATCGAAAGAGGCATTGCCAAACGGTCATATTCTCCCGGAAGGTAAGGATTAACAATGCATAACGAAATAACTGCAATTGTTGCCGCTAATGTTAAAATGTGTTTCAGGATTTCGTTCTTAGCCATTTTCATATTAATTGTTGGTGTTATTTTTATGTTTCATTTTCAATACCTGACCAGCCTCTTTTTGATGACCGGAATATCGTTGATAAGGTTGGATACTGATTGCGAAGTATTTAGCATCATAGCTACCCCGAACCTGAACAGGTTACAACCTTTCAATTCAAAACCATCCAGGCAATGATTAAAAAATTGGAAACACATTATTCGATAATAATCCTTACTGTTTTATTTATCATGTTACTGCTGATGTTCAACAGGTAAATTCCAGCAGGGAGATTTCCAACAAATAATGAAGTTTGTTGGTGGGAGAGTTCATTGATGCTCATTCGCTTCCCTGTGTAGTTATAGAGCGTTAAGGTGTATGAATCTTGATTTGATAATGGCAAATTGAAATAAATAAAACCTGATGTAGGGTTAGGATAAACATTGATTTCAAAATCCTGACCCAACTCATTAATGCCGAGCGAATACACAATTTCCTTCGTTGTTTTTTCCCTGCAACCTATCGTTGTAGTCTGAATTAATTCGATATAACCATCCGAATTTTTCCATTTAACAAATATTTCCCTGTCATTTAAAATCGAAGCCGAATCGGCTCCATCCAAATGCCACAATATTCGGTCGTTGTAATATTCGTTTGAAGTGTAAACTACGCTGAGTTCAAGATTGGTAATCGTATCTTTTCCTGTTATTTCAGGATTTGGCAAGGGATCAACATGTACCAGCAGCGTTTGCGGTAATCCCACTCCGCAGGCATTAACTGGCGTAAGTTCCATTACATATTCTCCCGGTTCATCCCAGGTTACTGTAGCCTTGTTATTGTCGAACGAAATTGACTGATTGTTGTCAATACTCCATAAAAAATCAAAATAACCCGATCCGGGTGTTTTGTAATCAACAATTGCTCCATGGCATACAAATTCATCGCCAACAATATAGCCTGCCTGGGATGGTGGAAGGATTTGACCATATTTAAGCAAAGTACCGTTGTTGCCAATGATAAATATTTCGTTATTTTGATTTACAAATGCTTTGTAGGTATTCTCTGAGATCTGCCGGACGAAGCTCCATGTTTCACCAGCATCAGAGGTAGTGTACAAATTGCTTAAACCGCCACCGTTGCTGGCTAAAATAATACCATTCGTCTGGTCGAAAAAATCAATGGCGATGATGTTGGTTTTAATTATCGAAGAAATGATAGTCCAGGTGTCGCCACCATCCATTGATTTTAAAAGGGTTCCTTCATTCCCTCCGATAAGCGCTGTATTTTCATCAATGAAAACGATTGTATTTAAAATCTGGCTTAAATTGTGGGCGTATTCATCCCAGGTTTCGCCACCGTCTTCAGTTTTCAAAATAACACTGTACCCCAGTAAATAGCCAATATTTTGATTGTAAAAACAGATATGGGTCAGCCAATTTCCTGAGTTATTGATTTGCTCCCAGGTTTGTCCTGCATCAATGCTTTTGTATGCACCGGCACCTGAAGAACCATCAAGCCGGTAAATGGTGTAATAATCAATAAAATGGTAACGGCTGTTAGGATTAAATTCGTTTTTGCTCGCCCAGGTATTTCCCCCGTCGGTAGTAAGATAAACACTGTCGGAAAAGGCAAAAATGGTATCCTGATTAATAAAATAGCATTTACTCACGCCTGTGCTATACGAATTTAGTGGTGGCACGGGTAACTGCTGCCAGCTTATCCCACCATCAATGGTTTTGTAACCAATCCCCCCACTGTAATAATCACCTCCAAAAACATATCCGATATTATTATCGAAAAAAGCAACCTCTTTAATATCATCATCTCCGTTTATGAAGTTTGTTTTCGGCCACGAATTTCCGTAATCAGCGGAGCAATAAATCACCCTTCCCGATTCGGAGGTACTGCCATATCCGGCTGCATCTCCAACAACACAACCTTTTTCTCCTGTGGGGTTAAAGGAAATACCCGAGAGGCTTGAAAAGTCGTTAAGATCTATTTCCTGCCATGTATTTCCGGCATCCAGTGTTTTAAAAAATGTACTGCCTGTCCATCCACCTATGATGTAGCCTTCGTTTTCGTTATTAAAAATGATATTCGTAGCATAATCGGTGCTCAGATTATTTATCAGTGCCCACGACTCGCCGGCATCAACAGTTTTCAGCACATCTCCATCGCTGCTGATCATATAGCCTGTTTGTTCGCTGGTAAAGCAAATATCCTTAAACCATAAATTCCAACCAAAATTTTCCATATCAATCGGAGTCCAGCTATCTCCGAAATCGGTGGTTTTATAGAGAACATTTGACCTTCCACAAACAAAACCCACCAACTCATTTACGAAATAAACCGAAGAAAAATCACTGTATCCTTCACTGTGGTAATCCCAGGTCCTGCCACCGTCAATTGTTCTGAATATTTTACCTTCTTCACCAACAACAAAACCTTTATCGGCTGTTACAAAAAATAAATTCACCACATAAGGATACCCGGGGTTATTTATTTCGATAGGAAACCAGTTATTGCCTCCATTTTCTGTTTTTAAAACGATATCTTCATAGCCAACGATATAGCCAACATTTTCGGTTATAAACTGAATTTCATGCAAACTTGCCCGTGTCCCGCTGTTAATCTGTTCCCAATTTTCGCCCGCATCAGTTGATTTCAGGATAACTCCATCTCCACCAACTGCAAAAACAGTTTCGGCATCAATAAATTCGACATCATTAAGTGCATACATCAAATTGTAAAAAGTTTTACCACAAGCATCGTAACTTATGGCTTCATTCTGATTATTAACCTGAATGACAAAATATTGTTCGTGGCTTTTGTTTCCTGTGTTTTTTGTGGCTTTTATGTTTATTGTGTATGTGTTTTGAACTTCATAATCAAAACTTTTAGCAGAATAAATACTGTTATTATTGATGTAAAAACTCGTATTGTCTTCATCGCCGATACCTGATACCAGCGAGAAACTCCAATCCAAAACATTTTCTCCGGCAACTCCCAATGATCCTAAAATGGTGTTGGCAGGTAAGTTTTCATCAATCGAATATTTTGAGATAGATATTGTATCTCCGGTGTTCCCGAAGTTGATTTGGTTATTGAGCCATATACGATTACCTGCAACCGAAGGCGCAGTAACAAAACCTTCGGCTGTTCCATCAAGGTTAATCACGAAACCGGATTCATTATTATCGTTATTACAAATAGTAATTTGTTCGGTTTTATGGCCTTCTGAAGCTGGAAAGAAATAAACAATCAGGGTGTCTTTCTCATTGGGAAGAATAATGTTTTTTTTGTTACGAATATGGAAATCGCCACCTGAGACCGTTATTTTTGAAATTACAAGCTCTTTTAAACCCGAGA
>CAIYZW010000065.1 GCA_903930725.1 uncultured Bacteroidota bacterium | reverse complement strand
TTCGAAAATAGCACCCTTTATGTAGAAAATGCATCGTATTAAAATTTAGGTCTTTACGGAAGAAATTATATTGGTTGTATTGCAGGGTACATCACTGGATTTAGTAAAATACTAATACAATAACGCAATATTGTAAATATGCTACTTTTCCCGTAATATCAACCTCACATGCGATAAAATCATAATCCGTGTTTCAAATATCCCCGGTAACTTTGCCGGGGATACCCATTATTTGCAACATGGTGTTGAAATAATTATTCCGGTGCACTGCACCTCTAAAACCGCCCCTCCAATAAAGGCTACAAACATTCCGCGGCGCTGCCGCTTGTTTGTTTGTATCCCTTCGGTCACCGACACCTTGTACAGAATATAGTAAAGTTGTATTATTGCCCTGGCAGAAGTTTGTGCAGTTGATTAGCCGGGTAGTCAGGAAGGATTGTCAAGACATTTTTCAGCCATTCAAAAGGCTCAACATTGTTGATTTTGCATGTGGCCATGAGCGAATAGATCATAGCTGCCTGTTGTGCCGCTTCGTGTGATCCGGCAAAAAGATAGTTCTTACGGCCTAATGCAACGGGGCGGATTGAATTCTCGATAAGGTTGTTGTCTATCTGAAAACGGCCATCCTCAACATACCTCACCAGACGGGGCCAAAGATTTAGGGTGTATGCTATGGCTTTCCCGATGGCGCTCTTTGGAAGTACATTGTAAACTTCCAACCTGAGCCAGGTTTCCATTTCTGTTAAAACCGGAATAGCCTTTTCTTCACGAAGTGCCTTGATGGCTTCCGTGTCCAAATGTTCTTCACGGGCAGTGCGCTCGATGGCGTAAAGTTTTTGAAACAGCTTCAATGCATGTTCGGCTCTTACAGGATCGTTGTCCCTGGCTTTGTCAAAATACCTCCGGGCATGCGCCATGCAGGCCAGCAGTGTAATGTTTGCCTGGTTTTTAAGATTGGTGTAGGCTTCATAGCCATCTGATTGAAGATATCCGTTAAAATGTTGGAGCATTTCATCCGGGCCTTCGCGACTGCGGGATTTTCGGTAATCAAACAGGACAAGCTTTTCAACCGGTGCGTAATAAACCCAGTAGTATCCTTTATGTGTTGCACCGGGTTTGTCTCTGGTTAGTACCGGAATGGGTGTTTCGTCGGCCATGAGATAATCTGCCGAAAGGACTTGTTTTTTCAAAGTACCATGAACAGGTATTATTGCCAGGGCTGTTGCAGAAAACCATCCGTTGAGGGTGGATTCGGCCATGGTCAGTCCGTTTCTTTTATAAATTTGTGCCTGACGGTATAACGGCAAATGGTCAACAAACTTACTGATTGCTATCTGAGCTAAAAACCCCGGGCCTGCATTGCCTTTCGGGATGGGCAGGTTTGGCAGTGCGGCAATGATAATATTGGTTTGCTCGTCGGTTGATTGGATGAGGTATTTGGGGCGTATTATGCGGCGAACGTATATTTGCGCCGGTTCATATTCCAGGATTTCGGTGATGGCTTCTCCTATTTTTTTGGCGCCTGCCGGAATGTTTTCAGGTTCTATCACTTCTTCTTTACGGGGCAAATGGGCTGGTATTTCGGTACGAAGGGGGTGTTTTTTATCTTCGGGTTTGGTGCGGGTATAGGTGATTTCTTCGTGGATTGCTGCTGGCTCTTCGGCCAAAGGAAGTTCAAACAAGAGGCATTGCTGCGGATCAACAGCCGAAATGAAGCGCTCACTTTTGGAGCCAAAAATCATCCGTTTTAGTTCGGCAAGTTGACGACCGAGATACTCGATTTCGGCCTTCATCGCGTTGTATTCTGCTAAGGAAATGGTGATTGTTTCTTCGCTTGTCATGAAGCAAAAATAACACTTCAAACCATTGTAAATAAAGGGTTTTTAATAATTTTATACACAGGTTTTTGTTAAGAAAAACGTACTCTTTTTCTTGCATTTTTCATCGAAATACCAGTGATTAACATCACGAGTTCTCCATAATCAAGCATCTGTCCCAAACCAGGTAAATTCTTTTCGGGAAGTTCAAAAGTTCCACTTTCCAGTCGTTTGTAAAAAAGCACAAAACCCCCGTTTTCCCAGCGTAAGAGTTTTATGCGGTTGCGTGGTTTATTGATGAAGATAAAAATATCGCCACTCATGGGATTTTCCCCCAGCCCAACACTGACCAGCCCGCATAACCCATCGAAGCTTTTGCGCATGTCGGTGGGATTACAGTAATAAAAATACCGGGCTGAGGTAATCGAAAACATCAGCCCTACAGGTTTATGAACTCCCGTATTGTTGAGTAAGGTGTGCCAATGGGAACCAATAACTCAACTCCGTTGGGGTAGCGAAGGCATAATTCGGGTGCTGCAATTTGATCCAGTCGGATAAAATCTCCAGGCGTTGTTCCCTCTTGTCGGAACTTGTATATCCAATACTTGAAGGTGTGAAGGTTGATCTCGTGTTCTTGTGCAAAGCTAACCTGGGTCTTACCGCTTTCTTTCCATTCGGCAACCAGGGCTATCATCTTTTCGCGCTGTGATTGATTTTTCATCTTTACTTTTTCCGGCAAAGATCAATCATCCACTCGCATTATTCAAGATGCTCGTGGCCGTAGCGATACGCTGAAATAGACGCCCCTTTTGAAACCAATAAAACTATTGCTGGAAAGAAAACCTCTATAACAAAGCCCAAATATGAGCTAATCACTACACATACAGCAAGGCGATCAGCTGCAACCAACATGTTTAAAATGGGAATCCCGGCTTTATCAATAATGCGCTTAACAGGCCATAAAACCGAAAAAGCATTTCTCCGTTACATTAATATCTCGAATGAGGAAAACGCTTCACTGCTAATGAACCATAGCTATTTTACAGGAGAATGAAAGTGGGATTTTTCAAGAGGGGTTTAAATTTAGTTTAAATACTTTAATTTCCTGAATCTCCATGTTTGTAATTAATTCTAAATCTAAAAGGTTGTATAAAAACTCGTCATTGAGCACCTTTGATTTTGTTACTCTATCCAGCATAGCAATATATTTCTCAACTTCTAAATGTTCGCGCATTAATCCCACAAGGGTGTGGAT
>CAIYZW010000064.1 GCA_903930725.1 uncultured Bacteroidota bacterium | reverse complement strand
GTCAGGTTTTGAAAAGCTGTCAGGTTTTTGAACGGATAATTTTATCCTGACAACTCCAGCTTTTACTGCTGATAAACAAAATGACGGAAATTCTTGAGGAACTGAACCCGCTCGTAAGCGGCTGGATTGCTGCTCTTAGCCTGGCTCATCTTACCTCTGAAATCATCAATTTTGGTGTAACCTTCCTGCACCATCCATTTTTTAACATCATCGAGCATTTGGGTAATGTGCGGATAGCCATGTTTATAAAGAGCCGAAACAACCTGCACGGCATTTGCGCCGGCCAAAAGTTGTTTGATAAATGCTTCGCCATCGTGAACGCCGGTGGATGCAGCCAAATCGCAGTTTACCCGGTGCGCCATCACGGCAATCCAGCGTAGTGAAACGCTGAGGTCGGTAGGTTTGCTGAGAACATTTGTCGAAATTACCTGATAGTTTTCGAGGTTAAAATCGGGGCTGTAAAAGCGGTTGAACAGCGTAATTCCTTTGATGCCTGTGTCGGAAAGTCTTTGAATCATCTGCCCGAGATTGGAAGCATAATAACTGATTTTGAGAAGCACCGGAATTGTTACCTGTTTCATAACTTCGGTGGCTATCTCGAAATAAAGCTTCTCGTTTTCTTCGGCCGAGCGGGTGAAATCGGTAGGCAGGATAAAAAGGTTGAGCTCGAGGGCATCAGCGCCGGCCTGCTGCAACTCTTTTGCAAAGTAGGTCCACTTTTGCGCAGTAACGCAATTAATGCTGGCAATCACCGGAATGTGAACCGCTGCTTTTGCTTCCTGAACAAGCCGTAAATATTTCCTTACACTATCTTCCTCCATATCTTCGTCCATATAATCGAAGGTTTCGGGATAAATAAACTGCCGTGAAGTCATCCTGTGAAGGGTTTCTTCCATCTCGGCAATAATTTCTTCTTCAAAAAGCGATTTTAAAACCACTGCGCCGGCACCGGCCTGTTCGATTTCTTTAACTTTCTCAACCGAATCGGTCAAGCCTGAGCTTCCGACGATAAGTGGATTGCGGAGTGTTAATCCCAGGAAACGTGTTGTAAGGTCAGCCATAAATTATGTATTTTGATGAGTTAAACATTCGATAAAAAATCCCGGTTCCCTTCATTGTAAAAAGAAAAGAGCTGCAATTTGATTTTCAAAAATAGTACTTTTTTGCGTTGGGCAATGCTGTTGGTTTATTTAAGAATTAATTAGCTGTTTTTATGCAAAACGAACTTGAGATATTTGATGGTTTCGCCCTGTGCGGCAAACAATTTTTCGTAGTGTGTCTGGATGGAGGTAACATCTTCATGGTCGGGGCTGTGATAAATATCATGAGAAGAATAAAGTAACGGCAGGTTTTCTTCGCTGATAACTTCGAGGGTGTAATCAAAAAACCCCGTGTTGTCGGTTTTCAGATGAATAATGGTGTCATTTTTGGCTACTTTGCGGTAGCGTTTCAGGAATTGCGGAGAGGTAAGACGTTTTTTGGTGGCGGTATTTTTAATTTGAGGGTTTGGAAATGTTATCCAGATTTCATCAACTTCGCCGGGCGAAAATAACAATTCGAGTTGTTCGACTTTGCATCGGATAAAAGCCACGTTTTTCAGATTTTCTTCGTTGGCAGTATTTGCTCCGCGCCACATCCTGGCGCCTTTAACATCAATGCCGATATAATTTTTTTCGGGATATTTCTGGCCAAGGCCAACAGTAAATTCGCCTTTTCCGCAACCTAATTCCAAAACCACCGGATTTTCATTACCAAAAAAATCGCTTTTCCACTTGCCTTTCAACTTAAAGCCACTAACTAATTCGTGGTAATAAGGCTGAAAAACATGCCGGAAAGTTGAGTTTTGTGCAAAACGTTCGAGTTTTCTTTTTGTCACAAACAAAAATATTATTGCGGGTAAAAATTATTGCCTGAGTACCCAGGCTCCGGGGATTTCGTTTGCCCTGATTCGTTCGAGTTCGGTCATGGCCTCCTGCCTGCGCAGATACGACTGAAGGCTTACACGGAAATATCCGTTTGCTGCCTGTCCGATAATTTGAGGATTGTACCCTCTTTGGGCGTATTTTGAAATAAGTTTATCTGCGTTTTCAACATTCTCGAAAGAGCCACCGATGAGATAAAACATTTTGCCGGTTGTAACCAGGGGTTGAGCAACCTTGGTGGTAATTGCAGCCGGTTCATTAACTACATCTTTACTTTTATTTTCAGGCTTGATTACTGGTTTTTCGATGTTTTTTTCCACAGGTGCAGCTTCGGGAACTATGCTTTCAGATGGTGTATTTTGAGTTAGCGAAATGTCGGCGATTTCATTTTTCTGATTATCCAAAACACCAGTTTCATTATTCAAATTATCATGATTGGAAATCTGGTAAGATGGTTTTTCGATAGCTTTGTTTTCGATGTTCAGGTCAGGAACCAGGCTGGTTTTACTTTGAATGTCTGAATCGATAGCATCAAAATCAAAATAAAAGTAGCCAAAAACGAGCATAACC
>CAIYZW010000063.1 GCA_903930725.1 uncultured Bacteroidota bacterium | reverse complement strand
TGATGATTGAAAATATCTGATGAAGAATCGAATCTTGCTTTAAGCATGAGTTACCAACAAAAATATAGTTAAATCGAAGTCGAAACTTTTATGTAGGAAACGAAAGGCAATATTTTGGCCAAACAGGAAAATAATTGGCCAAAAAGAAGGCGATAAACATCATCAAAACCTGCGTGATATCCGAAAACCAAAGATCAGGAAAAAACGGGTTGTTATAATGGAAGAATTATTACAATCTAATCCTCCTGGAATGTTAACACAAAACCCGACTGAAATCCTGGCAACCAGCATCAACACTTTTGAAATCCAAATAAGAATCGGGAAAATTTAGTTGTCAGAATTCCGGTGCCTGAATATGCCCGGGATTTCCAAAAGAATTTAAATCATACTTTTGCCTGAAGTAAAATTTGAGAAATCTACAAAAAGAATCAAATGTCGCAGCTTATTCTTGAAGATGGAAGCGCTTACTCGGGCACTTCATTTGGCTTTGAAAGATCCGTGTCTGGCGAGGTTGTTTTTAACACAGCTATGACTGGGTATCCCGAAAGTCTGACCGACCCGTCGTACAAAGGCCAGATTCTGGTGCTGACCTATCCGCTGATCGGAAATTACGGTGTCCCGGATTCGGGCATCGAAAATGGGATGTTACGGTTTTTTGAGTCGGAGAAAATTCATATTTCGGGTTTGATTATTTCGGAATATAGTTTCGAAAACAGCCACTGGAACGCCATTAAAAGCTTGGATGAATGGCTCAAAGAACAGGAAATTCCGGCAATTTTTGGTCTGGATACCCGCGCCATTACAAAAAAACTCCGCGAAAAAGGAGTTATGTCGGGAAAAATTATCTGCGGAAGCCAGATGATTGATTTTGAAGATATAAATCGTCGAAACCTTGTTGCCGAAGTGAGCACCGACGAAGTGATAATTTATGGAAACGGAAGGCATAAAATTGTTTTGGTCGACTGTGGTGTAAAAAATAATATCATCCGCAGGTTGCTGATGCGCGATACCACCGTAATCAGGGTTCCGTGGGATTATGATTTTTCAGAAATCAGCTACGATGGTTTGTTTATTTCCAACGGTCCCGGTGACCCTAAAAAATGTGAAGCAACAATTTCGCATTTAAGAAATTCTTTTCATGACGAAAAGCCAATTTTTGGCATTTGCCTCGGAAATCAACTGCTGGCGCTGGCTTCGGGTGCCGACACCTTTAAACTTAAATACGGCCACCGGAGCCTCAACCAACCTGTTTTGCAGGTTGGCACAAAAAGATGTTACATCACTTCCCAAAATCATGGTTTTGCTACCGATGCATCAACCATCGGCAAGGATTGGGATGAACTTTTTGTAAATGTAAACGATGGTACAAACGAAGGTATCATTCATAAAACCAAGCCGTTCTTTTCGACACAGTTTCACCCGGAAGCATCAAGCGGGCCGACGGATACCGACTTTTTATTCGATAAATTTATTGACCTGATTAACCAAAATCAAAAAAACGATCAGCGATGAAAATTGTAAACAACATCGAAATTTCCAAAGTGCTGATTATCGGTTCCGGGGCGCTAAAAATCGGTGAAGCCGGCGAATTTGATTATTCCGGGTCGCAGGCTTTGAAAGCGCTCAGGGAGGAAGGCATCGAAACCGTACTCATCAATCCGAATATTGCAACAGTGCAGACTTCCGAAGGCATCGCGGATAAAATCTACTTCCTGCCCATTGACAAATATTTTGTTCAAAAAATTATCGAAAAGGAAAAGCCGCAGGGAATTTTGCTTTCATTTGGCGGCCAAACTGCGCTGAATTGTGGCATCGAACTTTATAAATCCGGAATTCTCGAAAAACACAATGTCCAGGTTTTGGGGACTCCTGTTCAGGCCATTATTGACACCGAAGACCGCGATTTGTTTGTAAAAAAATTAACCGAAATTAATGTCAGTACCATTAACAGCAAGGCTGTCGGCAATACCCAAGATGCCGTTTTAGCAGCAGCCGAACTCGGTTATCCGGTCATCATCAGGGCGGCCTATACTTTGGGAGGTCAGGGAAGCGATTTTTGCGATAACGAAACCGAAATTCAGCAAATCGCCGCAAAGGCTTTTCAGTATTCGCCACAGGTGCTTGTCGAAAAATCGCTGAAAGGCTGGAAAGAAATTGAATATGAAGTTGTACGCGATGCCTTCGACAACTGCATCACGGTTTGCAACATGGAAAACTTCGACCCGCTGGGAATTCATACCGGCGAAAGCATCGTGGTTGCACCTTCGCAAACACTCACCAACAGCGAGTATTACAAGCTTCGCGAAATTGCCATACGCATTGTGAGGCATCTTGGAATCGTTGGCGAATGTAACGTCCAATACGCACTCGACCCCGATTCGGAGGATTACCGTGTAATTGAAGTAAATGCCCGGCTGTCGCGCTCCAGTGCGCTTGCATCAAAAGCCACGGGCTACCCGCTGGCTTTTGTGGCCGCTAAACTATCGCTGGGTTACGCTTTACACGAATTAAAAAATTCGGTAACCAAAACTACTTCGGCTTGTTTTGAACCGGCACTGGATTATGTGGTTTGCAAAATTCCAAGATGGGATCTGGGAAAATTCAAGGGTGTTTCAAAAACCATCGGCTCCAGCATGAAAAGCGTTGGCGAGGTTATGGCCATCGGCAGGAATTTTGAAGAAGCCATCCAGAAAGGTTTACGCATGATTGGCCAGGGAATGCATGGTTTTGTGGGCAACAAAGACCTCGAATTCACCGAAAAAGATGAAATTTCGAGAGAACTGTCGAACCCAACCGACATGCGGATTTTCGTTATCGCGATGGCGCTGCGCCAGGGTTTCACGGTTGATGAAATTCACGAACAGACAAAAATTGATAAATGGTTTTTATTTAAACTCCGCAATATTTACCAGCTAAAAAATGAGCTGAATAAGTTTTTTACGATAACTTCTGTACCGGATGAACTCTTATCGAACCTCAAAAAAGCAGGATTTTCTGATTACCAGATTGCGAAAATCATCCATAAAAATGAAGATGAAGACCCGACCGACCTGATGCTGGTTGTCAGAAATTACCGGAAGACGCGGGGAATTGTTCCTTTTGTAAAACAAATTGACACGCTTGCCGCCGAATACCCCGCACAAACCAATTATTTGTACCTCACCTATCACGGCAGCGAGCACGATTTGGTTTATGATGATCATGGGAAATCCATCATCGTTCTGGGTTCCGGCGCTTACCGGATTGGCAGCAGTGTGGAGTTTGACTGGTGCAGCGTTAACGCGCTGAATACCGTGAATAAGGAGGCTTTCCGCTCGGTGATGATAAACTATAATCCCGAAACGGTAAGCACCGACTACGACATTTGTGACCGTTTGTATTTTGATGAACTGACTTTTGAGCGGGTTCTTGATATTGTTGAATTAGAGGCTCCCAAAGGCGTAATTGTTTCGGTGGGCGGCCAGATTCCCAACAATCTGGCCATGCGGTTGTACGATGCAGGTGTGAAGATTCTTGGTACATCACCTTTGGATATTGATAAAGCCGAAGATCGCCATAAATTCAGCGAAATGCTCGACGGAATAAATGTTGACCAGCCTTTGTGGCGCGAACTTACCACTTTAGAGGACATTTTTACATTTTCGGAACAAGCTGGATTTCCGCTGTTGGTAAGGCCTTCGTATGTTTTGTCGGGGGCGGCCATGAACGTGGTTTCCAATAATGACGAATTGGTTCATTTTCTTAAACTGGCAGCCAATGTTTCCAAAAAATACCCGGTGGTTGTTTCGGAGTTTATCGAAGATGCCAAAGAAATCGAATTTGATGCCGTAGCCCGCGAAGGCGAAATTCTGGTTTATGCCATTTCCGAGCACATCGAATACGCCGGGGTCCATTCAGGCGACGCCACCATTGTATTTCCTCCTCAAAAACTTTATCTGGAAACCACCAGAAGGGTAAAAATTATATCACGGAAAATTGCTAAACAACTGAATATTTCGGGGCCGTTCAATATCCAGTTTCTGGCTAAAGATAACGATATCAAGGTAATCGAATGTAATTTACGGGCTTCACGAAGTTTCCCGTTTGTATCAAAAGTTCTCAAAACAAACCTAATCGAAATTGCCACGCAGGTCATGCTCGGAATACCTGTTCAAAAACCTGAGAAATCGTTGTTTGAACTTGATTATGTTGGTGTGAAGGCTCCGCAGTTTTCGTTTTCGCGCCTTCAGAAAGCCGACCCGGTCCTTGGTGTCGAGATGGCCTCAACCGGCGAGGTAGGCTGCATCGGCGAGGATTATTATGAAGCGGTTTTAAATGCGATGCTGTCGGTGGGTTATAAAATTCCAAAAAAAGGGGTTTTACTTTCGTCGGGGCCTGCCCGCTCGAAAATGGAATTGCTTAACAGTGCCAGAATGCTTGCCGAACGCGGACTTCCGCTATTTGCCACCGGTGGAACTCACCGATATTTACTCGAAAATAACATCACCTCAACGCAGGTTTATTGGCCCGACCAGAAAATGGAACCAAATGCCACCACGCTTTTAAAGGAAAAAATTGTTGATTTTGTGGTGAACATTCCAAAAAACCTCTCACAGGGCGAGCTGAATAACGACTATGAAATAAGGAGGCTGGCCGTGGATTATAATATTCCGCTCATCACAAATGCCCGCCTGGCAAGCGCTTTCATCTATTAATTTTGTAAAAAAACATTAGACGAAATTGGTATTTTGAGCTGGGATGAATATTGAGAATCCTAACCTGACCAAAAGCAAAAAGACTTTGGATAACGAATGAAAAACATCATTAAATGGATCGAAAACCTAGAAGAATTAAAACCCGTTCCTACGGGAATTTCTCCTCAACTCAATAAAATTGAAGGAATTAAGGCTGTAATTTTCGACATTTACGGCACATTGCTGGTTTCGGCCTCCGATGATGTTGAAAAAGCGCGTACTTACGCCCCCAACCTCCGCGTTGCGCTTGGCGAAGCGGGTTATCTTATCTTAAAAAAGAACGAAAATGAAATAAATGAAGCCCTGGAATTTATGCTTGGGCTTTTTGTTTCAAACATCAAGCGCCATCATTTCCGAAGGCGAAAAAGAGGTGTAAAGTTCTCCGAAGTCAACATCAGGCACATTTGGCTGGAGGTTTTAAATATGGCCATCCGAAATCATCTGATTGCCAAAACCAGCGAATCGAAACCTGATAACCTGGCCATCATTTTTGATTTGCTCAGCAACAAAATTTATCCGATGCCTCAGATGAAATCCGTTATTCAGCAATTGGAAAACGCAGGGAAACATCTTGGAATCGTTTCAAATGCACAGTTTTACACACCAATCGTGCTTAATTATTTGCTTTCGGGCAGCATTGGCGAAAAGGATTTTGTGCAACATTTCGATCCTTCCTTGCTTGTTTTTTCATATCATGTACAAAGGGCAAAGCCTGATTTTGGCTTATTCGAAAGGCTCTTAAAAACTTTAAAAACAAAATTCGGAATACTGCCCGCCGGGGCGGTTTATATTGGAAACGACATGTTTAAGGATATTTTTCCTGCCCAGAGATGTGGGATGAAGACGGTTTTTTTTGCCGGCGACCAGCGTTCGATCCGCTTACGCGAAGACCGCCCTGAGATTGCCGGCATTATTCCGGATGCGGTAATCACAGGCCTGGATCAAATACCGGCACTTTTAGAGGTCTAATCCGAATAAAACTCATGGCTTTTGGTAACAAATGCTATTTTTGAAGTCTGGCGCTTTTTTTGACATCAAAATAATTTAACACATCTATTCCTAAATCATTTTTAACTACATTTGATGAGATTTTTAAAGGAGGTAAAAAATGAAAAAAATAAACTTTTGTGTTGTGATTTCGGCTTTGTTTCTGATTTCGGCCTGCCAACCGGCAGTTAAAAAGATTGATATCGAGGCCGAGAAAAGGGCTGTTGAACTGGTTCTCGAAAACTATGTAATTGCCAATGAAACTCAGGATTTGGCCAAAATTGAGGATATCTGGTATCCTTCTGAACAAATTGTGAGTTTTGGTACCGAAAAAGGTGAAAAATTGGTTGGGATTTCAAAAATTAAAGAAGTGGTAAATGCCCAGTTTCAAACGTTCAAAAACACCTATATTTCGTCGCACGACCAGATAATCGAAGTTAGCGACGACGGAAATACAGCCTGGTTTTCGGAGATTATCAACTATAATTTTATTTTAAACGACCAGGCCATGACCTACGAAGGGCTTTGCTACACCGGTGTTTTAAAAAAATTAGACGGGAAATGGAAACTGGTGCTTACGCACATGTCAATTCCAGCCAACCCGATCAGAAATTAAAAAATCAATTAACTGGTTTTGAGCTTCGTATCTCAAATTCTGAATAACTCTCTTATTCTTAATCAACTTTTATTAACTATAAATCATATCTTAATATGAAAAAAATTACCTGGCTTGCTGCTTTCCTATTTTTTTGGATACTCGTTTTGCCATTTGCTACTTTTGGACAAAAAGTAAATCCTGAGCTATCGAAAAGATTAAAAATGCACCACGAAGTTCCCGATGATGCCTATTCAGCGGTAATTTCGACAAAAACTTCCCCGGCCTATACTTCGCGAAGTGATGTGTTTTATACAACTCAGGTTAATGTTAATGCTTTTGGGCAAAATATTTTGGGCGATGCCGCCAACGAACCTTCCATTACCGTTGATCCAACCAATCCAAACAGGATGATGATTGGCTGGCGGCAGTTTAACACAGTAACCAACAACTTCAGGCAGGCAGGCTATGGCTATACTACCGATGGCGGGCTTAACTGGACTTTCCCCGGCGTAATCAATCCCGGAATTTTTCGTTCCGATCCCGTGCTCGACTGCGATGCAGCAGGAAACTTTTATTACAACAGCCTCACCGTTGACAATGGTGGTAATTACAGTTGTGATGTTTACCGGATTTTAGACGGCGGTGTAACCTGGGACAACGGAATTGATGCCTTTGGCGGCGATAAACAATGGATGGAAATAGATAAAACTGATGGCGTTGGTGCCGGAAATATTTATTCATCCTGGACTTCATATTATAGCATTTGTTATCCGGGATTTTTCACCCGTTCGGCCGACGGAGGCAACAGTTACGAAAATTGTGTAGAAGTTACGGGATACCCTTATTGGGGAACCCTTGCTGTTGGCCCCGACGGGACGGTTTATGCCGCTGGTTCGGGAGAATTCGGTGGTGTAATTGTGGCAAAATCAACAAATGCACAAAATCCGGGATCAACGATTTCATGGGATTCGTATTCGGATGTTAATTTAGATGGGGAAATTACAGGATTTGTCGAAATAAATCCACAGGGTTTGCTTGGCCAGGCTTACATAGCCTGCGATCATTCAAACGGGCCCGGGCATGGAAACGTTTACGTTGTTGCTTCGGTTGACCGAAATTCGAACAACGACCCCGGCGATGTGATGTTTTCGAAAAGTACGGATAACGGCGAAACCTGGAGTGCGCCAAAACGGATAAATACCGACCTGGGCACCACCAAATATCAGTGGTTTGGAACAATGTCGGTTGCCCCAAATGGCCGTATTGACGTGGTTTGGCTCGATAACCGCGATGCTCCGGCAGGTTCATTTCTTTCGTCGCTTTATTATTGTTATTCGACCGACGAAGGCGAAAACTGGTCTGCAAACGAGCGGCTTTCCGAATCGTTCGACCCACACGTGGGCTGGCCCAATCAGGAAAAAATGGGCGACTATTTCGATATGGTGTCCGACGAAGAAGGGGCACACCTTGCCTGGGCAAACACTTTAAACAACGAGCAGGATGTTTATTACGGCCACATTGTACCGCAGGTTACAGGAATTACAAATGTAGCAAATTCGACTACTTTTCTTACGCTTACAAGTTATCCAAATCCATTCAAAGGCCAGACAACCATCAGGTACATCCTGACCGA
>CAIYZW010000062.1 GCA_903930725.1 uncultured Bacteroidota bacterium | reverse complement strand
AGGAAAACAGTTTTATAAATGAGTAATATCCAGTCCATAGTTGGTCTATTTCAACTTTTCGTAATGATTTTGTGAGATTACCGAGTGTCGTACTATTTTCCTCGGTCCTTCGATTATCCAATCCTTTGCTTCTTTATGCTCAAACCGGCAATCGTTACAGATAAAATCTTCGAGTTCGCCATATTTGTCTTTTCGTCCCGTAACGCGAAGTATTTCTTCGCCTTTTTTCCAAAGAACAACCTTCCCGCTGCATTTGGGGCAGTCGCGATGTGCATCAAAAGGATTTGTAAACCAAACACGGCTTTTAAAACGGAAAGTTCTATCCGTCAACGCTCCAACAGGGCAAACGTCAATCATGTTTCCTGAAAAATCGTTTTCAACAGCTTTCAGAATATAAGTACTAATTTCGCAATGATCGCCACGGTTGAGAACACCATGCACCCGTTTATCGGTCAACTGATCTGCAACCATCACGCAGCGGTAGCAAAGGATGCAGCGGTTCATATGAAGTTTTATTTTGTCTCCGATATCAATCGGTTCAAAAGTCCGCCGCTCTTCAACAGTTTCAGTATCGGCTAATCCATTTTCGTAAGATAAATCCTGAAGATGACATTCTCCGGCCTGATCGCAAACCGGGCAATCGAGCGGGTGGTTGAGCAGTAAAAATTCGGTAATGGCTTTGCGGGCTTCCATCACTTCGGGTGAAGTTGTATTCTGAACAACCATTCCATCCATCACCAGTGTCCGGCAGGAAGCCACCAATTTTGGCATCGGTCGTGGATCTTTGGCAGAACCTTGTGCCACTTTAACCAGGCATGTCCGGCATTTCCCACCACTACCTTCCAGTTTGGAATAGTAGCACATGGTTGGTGGAACCACGTGGCCACCAATTTTGCGGGCAGCATTCAGGATGGTTGTGCCGGGTTCAATTTCAACCTCAATATTATCTATGGTTACCTTGAAAAGGGACATTTTTGTAGTTTTATATGATCTTCAAATTCCTGACGGAAATGCCTTACAGCACTGGCAACTGGCCAGGCGGCAGCATCTCCCAGCGGGCAAATGGTATTTCCTTCGATATGTTTTGAAATGCTGGCAAGCATGTCAATATCTTTCATCGTTCCATGGCCATCTTCGATACGATGCAATATTTTTTCCATCCAACCGGTTCCTTCACGGCAAGGACTGCATTGGCCGCAGGATTCGTGATGATAGAACCGGGCAAAGGTGAGCAGATTTTTAACAATGCAGGTTGTGTGGTCCATTACGATAAATCCGCCTGATCCGAGCATAGTTCCAGACTCAAAGCCGCCATCGGCAAGTGATTCGTAACTCATCAGGCGTGGCTCACCTTTGGCTGTTTTTAAAATCAGCTCAGCAGGAAGAATTGGCACGGAAGAACCTCCGGCAACGACGGCTTTCAGCTTATTCCCGTTTCGGATGCCTCCGCAAAATTTGTCGCTGTAAATAAATTCTTCAACCGGCAAACCCAATTCGATTTCATAAATACCAGGTTTCTTAATATGGCCACAAGCCGAAATAAGTTTGGTGCCTTTGCTGTTTCCAACGCCGATGGCTGCGTAAGCGTCTGCGCCATTGTTTAAAATCCAGGGCAGCGAAGCGATGGTTTCGACATTGTTAACCACCGTAGGGCAATCATACAATCCAACAATTGCAGGAAATGGTGGTTTGATCCGGGGATTGCCCCGTTTACCTTCGAGAGATTCTATTAACGCGGTTTCTTCACCACAGATGTAAGCGCCTCCACCAGGATGGCAATACAAATCAAGCGAGTAGCCGCTTCCAAGGATATCTTTTCCAAGAAAACCGCGACTGTAGGCTTCTTCGATGGCTTTTTCGATGATTTTTAAAACATAAAATAACTCGCCACGGATGTAAATGTATGATGTTTTGGCGCCAAGCGCAAAAGAACCAAGAATCATTCCTTCGATAAGTTGATGCGGGTTTAGCTGGCCAATGTGGCGGTCTTTAAAAGTTCCGGGTTCGCTTTCATCGAAGTTACAAACAAAATACCGCGGATTATCTTTGCTTTTATCAATAAAACTCCACTTCATCCCGGTTGGGAAACCTGCTCCGCCACGACCTCGCAATCCTGACTTTTTTACTTCGGCTGTAACTTCATCGGGTGTAAAGTTTTTAAATGCTTTTTCGACAGATGAATATCCACCCAGTTTCCGGTAAACCTCAAAGTTGGCAAGACCAGGTACGTTAATGTTATTTAAAAGTATCTGAGCTGCCATTTACAAATAAGGATTTGCATGTGAATTTTTATTTTCTGACCGCCATTTATCGAGCAGTTCATCGGCTTTTCGAGTGGTCAGGTTTTCGTGATACTCGTTTCCAATCTGAATTACCGGCGCATTTCCACAGGCTGCAAGACATTCGACAGTTTTAAGTGTAAATTTTCCATCTGTGGTGGTTTCGCCGGGTTTTATCCCAAGCCGGTTTTGAAAATGTGCCAGAATTTCTTCGGAACCATTGAGCCAGCAAGGACCTGTTTGACAAACCTCAATAACGCAATTCCCAATCGGCTGAAGATTGAACATGCTGTAAAAAGTGGCAACTTCGTAAACCTCAATAGGTTGAATATTCAATAAAGTAGCTACATAATCCATCATTTCGGCGCTAAGCCAGCCATTGTTTTCGGATTGGGCAATATGCAAAACCGGAAGCAAGGCAGATTTTTGCCGGCCTTCAGGATAACGTTTGATTATCCTGTTCACCAGTTCGAGCGTTTCGCTATTAAATTCTATTTCTTTATGCATTTCGTGCATCAATAGTTTTCATTTTTCTTTTTAAAATCTGTTCAAAATATTTATCATTTTTCATCAGGCATCTAATTCTCCGGCAATTACATTCATCGAACTCATCGTAAGAATTGCATCGGAAAGCATGCTTCCTTTAACCATTTCGGGATAGGCCTGGTAATAAATAAAACAGGGCCGGCGAAAATGCAATCTCGAAGGAGTGCGTCCACCATCACTCACCAGATAAAAGCCCAGTTCGCCATTTGCTGCTTCAATGCTGTGATAAACTTCGCCGGCTGGAATATCCGTTTCGCCCATCACAATTTTAAAATGCCAGATGAGTGCTTCCATGTTGTTGTAAACCTTTTCTTTGGCGGGAAGTACGTACCGTGGATCACTTGCAAAATAGGTTTTCTTGTCGGGCATTGCATCAAGTTTGGCTAAGACCTGCTCCATGATGTGTAAACTCTGCCACATTTCTTCCTGGCGCACCATAAAACGGTCGTAAGTATCGCCGTTTTGCCCGATGGGGACGATAAATTCAAATTCGTTATAAGCGCTGTAAGGATTCATCACCCGGACATCGTAATCAACGCCGCAAGCACGGAGGTTTGGGCCGGTAAATCCATAAGCCAAAGCACGGTCGGCGGGAAAAGCACCAACATTTATGGTACGATCCATGAAGATGCGGTTTCTTTTGAGTAAGGTCTCAAATTCTTTGAGTTTTACTGGGAATGATTTTAGAAAATGACGAATTTTCCCAATGGCTTTTTCGCTGAAATTGCGCTCAAAACCACCAATACGACCCATGTTTGTGGTAAGCCTCGACCCGCAGATTTCTTCGTAAATTTCGTAAATAAATTCCCTGTCCTGAAAAAGATAGGTAAATCCTGTAAGGGCACCGCTGTCGACACCTATAACGCTGTTACAAATCAGATGATCAGCAACTCGCGACAGTTCCATAATTAAAATCCTGAGATAATCTACCCGTTTTGGGATTTCGACACCAAGTAACTTTTCTACGGTCATGTGCCAGCCCATGTTGTTGAGTGGTGCGGAGCAATAATTTAACCTGTCGGTAAGCGGAGTAATCTGGTAAAATGGCCGACGTTCGGCAATTTTTTCAAAAGCGCGGTGAATATAGCCAATGGTTTGCTCGGTTTCTACAATAAATTCACCATCCATCAGCATAATGTTCTGAAAAACACCATGTGTTGCT
>CAIYZW010000061.1 GCA_903930725.1 uncultured Bacteroidota bacterium | reverse complement strand
GGTTACCAAACTCGCGGCGGAGCGCTCGAAGTTGGCTCGGCAAGCACCAAGGCGGTGGTTTACAGCAGTATTCTCATCATCGTTTTCAACCTCATTCTTACACAATTGTTACTTGTATGATTACTGCGCAGAACATTTTTAAGTCGTTTGGCGAAAGCCTTATTTTAAACGATATTTCGATAACTTTCCAAAAGGGAAAAACCAACCTCATTATCGGGCAGAGCGGTTCGGGGAAAACTGTTCTGATGAAATGTCTTGTCGGGCTTTTTGAGATTGACAAAGGCAACATTTTTTATAACGACCGGAATTTCTCGAAGATGTCGTTTAAACAAAAAAAAGAAATCCGTAAAGAAATCGGGATGCTTTTCCAGGGTGGGGCGCTGTTCGATTATATGAATGTTGAAGAAAATGTTGGCTTTCCGCTGCTGATGTTTAGCGACATGAACACACAACAACGCAAGGAGCGTGTTGATTTTTGCCTTGAAAGGGTACATCTCGAAAAATCGAATAAACTGATGCCATCGGAGCTAAGTGGCGGGATGGTAAAGCGCGTGGCTATTGCCCGCGCCATCGCTCTAAATCCGGCTTACCTTTTTTGTGATGAACCAAACTCGGGCCTCGACCCGCAAACAAGCAACGTTATTGATAATCTGATAAGTGAGATTACCAAAGAATTCGATATTACAACGGTGGTAAACACACACGACATGAACTCGGTTGTGGAGATTGGCGATTTTATTGCCTTCATTTACAAAGGCCAGCTTTGGTGGCAGGGCGATAGCAAACAGATCCTGAAAACCGAAAACAAGGAAATTAACGATTTTGTTTTTGCTTCGGAATTGACCAGAAAACTTAAATAATAGCTTATGAATTTATTAGATGCCATGTTGGTTTTGCCCATCGTACTGATGGCCATTTCGGGTTATAACCACGGATTTATAAAAGAACTTGCTTCGCTTGCCGCCCTGGTGCTGGGCGTTTATTTTGCCGTTTATTTTTCGGATGTTGTTGCCGGATTTTTAATCAGTAATTTCAAAATAAGCCACCGTTATGTTTTTATTCTGTCGTTTTTAATCACTTTTATGGGTGTTGTTTTGCTGGTTTCGATGATTGGTAAAATGTTGGATAATATTGCTTCGCTGGCAGCCCTGGGTTTTGTAAACAAGATATTTGGCCTTGTGTTCGGGCTTTTTAAAGGGATTTTAATTATGAGTATTTTCCTGGTGATTTTTAATATGATTGATACCAAAGGCCGCATTTTAAAGGATGAAAACAAAAAGGGTTCGTTGCTTTATCAGCCGCTTTTCCAGGTTGCGCCACTTATTCTTATCAACATCAAAAACATTGATTTCAGCGATCCTTCGTGGGACGATTATCAGAAAAAAGTAAAGGAAAAAGATTTGGATAAGATGGTTTAATATTAAATTCAAATTGAGGGTTTGTGAATTTTATCTGAACATAATTTCGTTGAAAAAACAGCAGCAACCATTCAACCCATACCGAAAATTGCATGAAACCTACAGAAAACTGTTTTTACTAACGAGTTACCTCAAGTGTAAGAGGATAAAGAAGGCCAATAAAAATTGAAAAGTAAATCATAGTTCAGGCAATGGATAATTTTGAAGAATACTTGCGACAGGGTGAGCCAATCAAAGCCGAAAAAGCTAAAGACTGGAAAACTGCTATCGGCTTACAACAAGTGGACGGGCTAAAACCATCTGACTATCTCATCGAAACTGCCCGACAAAACATTGAAGGCGATATTACCATTGAAGAAGTAAAACAGCGAATAGATAGTTATTACAAACAGCACCCCATAAAAAATGACGAAAACCGCACCGAAGAAGCCGACAAAGTTTCGGCACGTATTACTGAGATTTTGAGCGAAAAAACATTTACGTTTTCGCCTGCCGAATACCTTACGATTCATCGCAGATTGTTTCAGGGAATTTACAGTCATGCGGGAAAAATACGCGATTACAACATCACAAAACATGAATGGGTTTTGAATGGCGAAACGGTTTTGTATGCCAGTGCCGAAAGTTTGAAAGCTACGTTGGAGTACGATTTCAGGCAAGAGAAAGTATTTAGTTACATCGGGTTAAGTCAACACGGAATTATTGAACATTTGGCACAATTCGTTTCGTACTTGTGGCAAATTCATATTTTTGGAGAAGGAAACACACGAACAACGGCAGTTTTTTTAATAAAATATCTTCGGAAACTTGGTTTTAACTTAGTAAATAATGATTTGTTTGCAGAGCATTCGTGGTATTTCCGTAATGCGCTTGTGCGGGCTAATTACGAAGATTTGTCGAAAGGTATTCATAAAACAGATAAATATCTTATAAGTTTTCTTTTAAACTTGATTCATCACGAAAATCATTTGCTTAAAAACCGCGAAATGCACGTACAGTTTGTTGAACCTGTAAATGACCCGGTAAAAGCTAAAAACGACCCTGTAAATGACCTTGTAAATAACGCTGTAAAAAGAAACATCATGCAACATTTAAAACAAAATCCAAAAGCAAATTATAGCGAACTTGCCGACAAAACAGGATATTCGACAGCAACCATAAAAAGACACATCCAGGAACTAAAAAAAACGGGAATAATCGAACGCATCGGAAGCGACAAAACAGGTTATTGGAAAATTATTGAACAATGAATAGATCACACAACCAAATATGAAACTTATCATACATAGCCAGCCAAATTTGGCGAATACCCCTGAAAAAATCAGGGTTATAAAGAAGTTATGCACAACTATAGAAACAGAATAGTCTAACGATGAAGAGCATAATTATATTTTTTTTATCTTGTTACAGTTTAATGACTTATGGACAAATCTGTAATCATCAGGACATTTCAAAAACATTTGATTTCAAAATAGAGATTAAAAGAATTAATAGGGACACACAGATGGACTCATGTGTGATCAAAGTCGCAATATTTGACAAGTCGTTGACTAAATTAATTCAAGAGATTCAATATAGTTCTGAATATTTTTTCAATGACGCTTTCAGCGAGTGTGGCAATGTTAGATCTTATACCACTAATGTAAATAGAGATTTTGAAGCAGTAGATAATGACTATGGAGACATTATTGTAGCAGATTTTAATTTCGACAATAAAGATGATTTTGCTATTAAAAATAATTCTGGAGGCAATGGTGGACCTGAGTATCGATTTTACATTCACGATACTAACGACGAATTCATTCTTGATAAATTTCTAAGTGAGAAAATGATTTTTTTTCCTATTCAAATCAATAAGACAAATCATACACTTACAACTTTAGTCCATGCAAATGCCCGTCAATTGACCGAAACTAAATACAGATTAAACCTTAATAATCAAAAATGGAAAATAGTCAAGTCAAAATTGATTTCTGCAAAATAATAGCTGTGCATAACAGCACCTACCCGCAAGCGGGGTTTCGTTGCTCGCTGGATAGTAAAGTAGGAAAAGTAAAATATTGATACGTAAATAGTTTATTGATAAAAATCCCCGCCTGCGGGTAGCTGCGGAACGTTATCCAATTCCCCCCAACAAAATCCCCTTCCCATTTTCCGCAAACTCGAATTTAAGTTTAAATATGACCTCGTAAATTCTGCAAGGTCGTTTTAAACGTGTAACATGACCTCGCAAATTCTGCAAGGTCGTTTTAAACGTGTAACATGACCTCGCAAATTCTGCAAGGTCGTTTTAAATGTGTAACATGACCTCGCAAATTCTGCAAGGTCGTTTTAAATATTTGCAACCCCAAAAAAAATGTTTTCAGATTATTTTGTTTTCTGAAATAATTTGTAATTTTGAGCATCACAATTAAACTTTTATAATCATGGAAAAATTTAATGCATTTTTTGCTAATCCTTTCGAGGACTTGCGGATTACTGATCTCCGCCTTAAAAACTTTACCGATGATCATATCCAGAAAATGACTGCCGCCAATACCGGTACGCGCTTTACTACCTACATTTCGGCAACGCAAACAGCGCTCGCAGCTTTTGTGCTTACGCTCGTAGGGGAGGAATCGCACGTTGCAGCACGCATGTCGCGCACCGAAAACGTTACTGCCATTCTAAAGCAATTCAAAAAACTTGTGCGCACCAAAGAACCAGTTATCAGAGCGGCTTTCGAAAGTCAGCCAACCATTATTACCGAGTTTTTCCCTAATGGAAAAACCGAATATGGCCGCGCAACAGTAGGAAATGCCAGTATTTTAATGGAACGCCTTGTTGGGGTTATTACAGCCCGTGCAGCGGCTTTGCCTACGGGTTTTGTTACGCAGTTTAACGATATCAAAACCCAGTTTAATACTGCACGCACCGAACAGCAGGACGAAAAAGGGCATGTATCAAATGTTAAGGCTATAAGCAGCGCCGAGCGCACAAACCTTGTAAAACAGCTTTACAAGAACCTTGTAAATATCGCGGCCATCTGTATAGCCAATCCTGCCGAAGGCGCCGCATTGTTTGACGATAGTTTGCTCTATGGCAGGCATAGCAAAAAAGTTGTAGCGCCTCCGCCGGCTCAATAAAGCATTTTTTGGGTGGCGATATTGGTTTTGATGCGGTATTTGCATTAATTGGCGGGCGTGCTATTATAAATCGTGTTGTGCGGGTGCGAAAATATTTTCACCCATCTCTAACCGCGATGCCTTCATTCTATCTACTTTTGGGCATTAATGTTTAATTGGTTTTTATGAAGAAAAATATTTGGGGCGCTCTGTTTTTGATTGGGCTGCTGGTTGTGTGGTGGTCGGATGGCTTTTCGCAGCAACCGGCGGCAAAACGGCCAACAATAGGCGTTGTGTTGAGTGGTGGAGGCGCCAAAGGTTTTGCACACATCGGTGCGTTAAAAGTATTGGTTGATGCGGGCGTGCCCATTGACTATGTTGGCGGAACCAGCATGGG
>CAIYZW010000060.1 GCA_903930725.1 uncultured Bacteroidota bacterium | reverse complement strand
TTTTTTTTTGTCCAAATTAATACCGTTATAATACAAAATACTTAAAAATGAATTAATTACAATCTAAATCTTTACGTATGAAATACTACATCAACACAATTCTTGATACTGATTTTGAAACTGCAATAGTAAAAGTTACCGAAGCCCTTAAAAAAGAAGGTTTTGGTGTAATTTCGGATATTGATTTTCAGCAAAAAATGAAGGAAAAGTTAAATGTTGATTTTAGAAAGTACCGGATTTTGGGAGCTTGTAATCCACCAATTGCTTTACATGCCCTTCAAAATGAAGATAAAATCGGCACAATGCTCCCCTGCAACGTTATCGTTCAGGAAATAGGCGATCGTAAAATTGAGGTTGCCGCTGTTGATCCGATTGCATCAATGCAGGCCATCGAAAATGAGAAATTAGGCCCGATTGCCATCGAAGTAAAAGCCAGCCTCCAACGAGTGATTGATTCGTTGTAAAAGCCAGCTTTATCATTTGATAACTTATCAAAACGCAGGAAATCATTGGTTTTCCTGCGTTTTTTTTTATAGCAGGAACTTAGCGATGAGCAGAACTAAAGTTTCTGAAAAGGCCGAAAGTACTTTGATTCCCATTTTTACTAATTTTAGCAACTAAAAATTAGCGTATGGATCTGAACGAATTCCGCCAGCATGGCCACGAACTGGTTGATTGGATGGCCGATTATTTCGAAAACATCGAAAACCTCCCTGTAAAATCAACCGTAAATCCTGGCGATATTCTAAGATTATTGCCTCCAGAGCCCCCGCTTGAGGCCGAATCTTTCGAAACAATTATGAAAGATTTCAACAACATCATCATTCCTGGAATCACTCACTGGCAGCATCCCGGCTGGCATGGCTATTTTACAGCAAACAACAGCTACCCGTCAATTCTGGCTGAGATGCTTACTTCGACACTCGGGGCACAATGTATGAGCTGGCTTACGTCACCGGCTGCAACCGAACTGGAAGAAAATGTGATGCACTGGCTGGCCAACATGATCGGACTACCAACCGGATTTACTGGTGTAATTCAGGATACTGCTTCCACCGCCACCCTGGTGTCGCTGTTGACAGCACGCGAAAAAGCCACACAAATGGATACCAACAGAAATGGTTTTTACGACAAAAGGCCTTTCACCATTTATTGTTCCACCGAAGCCCATTCTTCGATCGAAAGAGCTGTAAAGATTGCAGGTTTTGGGAAAGAATACCTGCGAAAAATTGAGGTTGATGATTCTTTTGCTATGCGTACGGACAAACTTGTCATGGCCATCGAAAAAGACCTCAACGACGGATTTGTGCCTTTGGCAGTAGTTGCGGCTTTGGGAACAACAGGTTCCACAGCCATTGACCCGCTTGAAGAAATCGGGCAAATCTGTAAAAAATACAATATCTGGCTTCATGTTGATGCTGCCTGGGCAGGCACAGCATTGCTTCTGCCCGAAATGCGCTACATGATAAAAGGTATCGAAAATGTGGACACTTTTGTTTTTAACCCCCACAAATGGATGTTCACCAATTTTGATTGCTCGGCCTATTTTGTAAAGGATAAAGCTGCTCTTATCCAGACTTTTGAAATCCTTCCTGAATATCTAAAAAGCAATGAAGGAAACACCGTAAATAATTACCGCGACT
>CAIYZW010000059.1 GCA_903930725.1 uncultured Bacteroidota bacterium | reverse complement strand
CGGATCCGTCAACTTCAATTTTTCCGCCTTGAATTGCACCTTTAACTTTTACCGGCAAAAAGCCATTGTTGGTGCTGCAGTTTACGCCGAGGTTTTGCAAAGGTCCGGCAATATTTCCGAGCTTACGTTTTAAAAGGGTTCCTTCGCCGGTGATTGTAATTTCATCAGAACATAGCGCCGCCAGCGGAATCATCAATCTTGCAAGAAGGCCGGATTCACCACAATTAACCATGGTTTCGTGAGATGCTGCGCCTCCGATAATTGTTAAAATACCATCTTCAAGCCAAAAATCAGCGCCAAAATATTCTGCCATTTTAATCGCTGCCAGGGCATCATCACAGCGTGAAGGATTTTTTAATATAGAAGTCCCATCTGCGAGCATGGCTGCCACAATCGCCCTGATGGCAAGGCTTTTTGAGGATGGCGCCGTCAGCGCTCCCGAAATTTCCGAAGGGTAAACCGTGATATTCATCTAATCGCTTGTTGGTGTTAACATTTCCTTTAAATCAGCAATCGGAATTTCGGCCACTTTTGCTTCACCGATTTTAGTTAACAGAATAAAAGCAATCCGCTCGGCAGTTCGTTTCTTATCCTTCAAAATTGCTTTTATGAGTTTATCGTAATCAAAATTACCCTCAACCGGAAGTCCAAAATGAAGTAAAAGATTTTTAATTCGTAAGGTTTCTTCAAAGCTTAAGAATCCCAGATTTCGTGAAAGCCGCGCTGCAATGACCATCCCCAAACTTACAGCTTGCCCATGACTTATTCCGGAAATTTTTTCGATGGCATGGCCAAAAGTGTGGCCGAAATTCAGCAGGCGGCGTTCGCCACTTTCTTTTTCATCCCGGTTCACGATACCCGATTTTATCCGGATCGAATGAGCAACCAGTTTTGAAATAACCTCATTGTCCAGATTCAGCGCTTTTTCAAAGCTATTTTCGAGATAAGAAAACATAGCGTCATCGGCGATGAGGGTGTGTTTTACAATTTCGGCAAAACCGTTCGAAAGCTCCATTCCGGGCAACGAATGTAAAACCTCCGGGTCGCAAATCACAAACCCGGGCTGGTTAAAAGTGCCTATAATATTTTTAAAGCCTTTAAAATTTACGCCGTTTTTACCACCAACGCTTGCATCAACCTGAGCCAGAAGCGTTGTCGGGACAAAGCCAATTCGGATTCCCCGTAAATAAGTTGACGCAATAAAGCCGGCAATGTCGCAAACAATGCCTCCACCAATGCCGACTATGAAGGCTGATCTGTCGGCCTGCAATTTCATCAGTTGGCTGTAAATTATATTAACAGTAGCGAGGGTCTTGATTTTTTCGCCGGATCCAATAATTATAGTTGGGAAATCATTAAAAAAACGGCCATAAATCTTATTTACATTTTCATCGGTGATGATGATAGTTTGCCCGCCAGGTAAGTATTCCCGGAAGTTTTTAAAACTTTCGCCAACCATTATTTTCGAAATGCCGGCGCTACCGTTGATTGTGAATTTTGACATCAGGTTTCAAAAATAACCTTATTCGTTGGTTTTACCGCTATTCAT
>CAIYZW010000058.1 GCA_903930725.1 uncultured Bacteroidota bacterium | reverse complement strand
TCCGGGTTACATCATCCCTGCAACCGCCGTCATTTTTTTTGCTGCACCACTGCTTTTTACATTGTTTTTTGGCCGCACTTTTTGCGCGGGTGTCTGTGCGCTTGGCGCGATGCAGGATCTGGTGCATTTTAAACCAGTTGCCCTAAAACCCTGGCTTCAAAAATCACTTGGCCTGATTCCATATATTTATCTTGGCCTCGCCATTTTGTACGCCGCCACCGCCACCGATTTTATCATCTGCCGCTACGACCCGTTTGTCGGTTTTTTTAGATTTGATGCCACTTTTAGTATGTTTTTCCTTGGCGGGATTTTCATAGTGATGAGTCTTTTCATCGGGCGTCCCTATTGCCGGTTTCTTTGCCCTTACGGCGTTTTGCTCAATCTCACAAGTCTGGTTTCCAGAAAACATCTTACCATCACACCCGCAAAATGCATTCAGTGCCGGCTCTGCGAAGATTCGTGCCCTTTTGGCGCCATCGAAGTACCTTCGCCAATAAAGCCTGCCGAAAAACGGGAAACCACGGTGCAACGATTCCTGATCCTTGCTATAATTATTCCTTTGTTGGTTTTTGCCGGAGGCCTTGCAGGAAGCAGGATTCACGAAAAATTAGCATCGGTTCATCCAAAAGTCAGGCTTGTCGATGAACTTTTAAATCCTTCGAAAGCAGTTACCGATGAAATGAAAGTCAACCTGGATGCTTTTAAAACTGCCGGAAAACCGGCAAAAGAATTATATGCCGAGGTTTCCGTTATTTTAAAGGAATTTTATGTGGGAGGCTGGATTCTGGGTGGTTTTCTGGGTCTGGTTTTTGGCCTGAGTCTGGCTAATTTATCAAAATTCAAATACCAGCCCGATTACATCACCAATAAGGGAACTTGTTTTAGCTGTGCGCGTTGCGTGGATTATTGCCCGGTAAAAGACGAAAATTCTGTTTTGCAAAAAACTCAGAAATGAAGATGAGAAATAACGATAATCTGCCGGAAACGAACCTGAAATTGTGGAAAGGAATAGCCTTTTTTGCAGGCATCTTTTCGTTTGGTATCTGCTTTTTGATCATCGCCAATTTTGTACAGATCAACAGGATTGACCCGGTAAACGTTGAAACCATCAATGCGCTGGTGCAGCGGCTTCACGAAAATCCCGAAGACCTGGCACTCCGTGAGCAAATCCGCGAACTCGACCTTTTGGCACGGAAAGCATATTTTACAACCCAATGGCAGATTCGCACCGGAGGCTATTTGCTGGTTGCAGGAATTGCGCTTTTAATCCTGTCGTTACAAATGATTATTTCGGCACGGAAAAAAAATCCAATCCCTTCAACACAGGCACCCGAAAACTATCTTTTTACCCAGAAAAATGCCCGGAAATGGATTTCATCAGGCGGGATTTCGCTGGTTGCCGTTGCGCTGTTGCTGGCTTTTCTTACCCATAACAAGCTTGGAAATAATTTATCAGACGCATCAAATCCAAATCAAATAACCGAAAATCCGGAGGCTGTTGAAATTCCTGTCGCTGAAATTTCTGATTCGATAAGTGTTGCTCAGACAGAAAATGAAGTTCCCGGTTTAGAAAATGAAAATCAAAAAATCACCAGTAATCAGGATTCATCTGTAAAAACTGTTCAAACCCAGATTCCGGCTGAAACGTCAGCCAATATTACAAAAGTGGATGCTTTTCCTTCGGATGATGAACTTCGGGCTAACTTCCCGTTTTTCAGAGGTTTTAATGGACTCGGGATTGCTTTTCAGAAAAATATTCCAACCGATTGGGATGGAGCGACAAACAGGAATATTCTTTGGAAAATCAAAATTCCATTATCCGGCTTTAATTCACCAATCGTATGGGGCGACAAAGTTTTTTTAACCGGTGCCAGCAACAATAAAAAGGAAATTTACTGCATCGAAGCAAGTTCAGGAAAAATTCTCTGGACTGCCGAAGTCAAAGATATTCCCGACTCGCCGGCAAGCTCCCCAAAAGTTACCCCCGACACCGGCCACGCCGCGCCGGGAATGGCCACCGACGGGCAGCGCGTTTATGCCATTTTTTCGAATGGTGACATTATCGCGCTCGATTTTACAGGAAACCAGCTTTGGGCGAAAAACCTCGGCGTTCCAAAAAATCATTATGGCCATTCTTCGTCGTTAATCGTTCACAAAAACAAGCTCATCGTGCAATACGACCAGGGTACCGGCGGGCAGGTCATGGCTTTGTCGGTTTCGACAGGCGATATTTTGTGGAGCACACCACGGAAAGTTAAAATTTCGTGGGCATCTCCAATCCTGATTTCAAATGCAGGTAGCACCGAAATTGTCCTGGTAGCCGACCCTTTTGTTGCCGGTTATGATCCTGAAACCGGGGCTGAATTATGGTCAATTAAGGGTGTTATCGGCGAGGTTGGGCCTTCGGCAGCTTTTGCTGATGGTGTGGTTTTCGTAACCAACGAATATTCAAAATTGATGGCCATCAAAGTTGGCGAAAAGCCTGAAGTTTTATGGGAAAGCGACGAATATTTGTCGGATGTTCCAAGCCCCGTGGCCACCAAAGATTTGTTGATTTTGGTCACAAGTTACGGCGCTGTTGCCTGTTATGATGCGAAAACCGGTGATATTTTCTGGGAGCATGAGTTCTACCAGGGTTTTTATTCGTCGCCGATGCTTGTCGAAAACCGCATTTATCTCATCAACAAACAAG
>CAIYZW010000057.1 GCA_903930725.1 uncultured Bacteroidota bacterium | reverse complement strand
GGATTTTCGGATTCTTCCAATCAACTAAATGTGATTCTTTAAACTCACATAAAGTTCACCTAAAACACCAGCAGGAACATATCAATTTTTGAATCAAAAGCTTTCAATTTTTGTCGATTTATTTCGATTTTTATTGAAAGTCTTCAATTTTCATAGTTGGCTGTTTAAAAACCGCTGGAGTTAATTCATGTACTTGGGGATTAGAAAAAAAAGGAAAAGTCAGAGTGACTTTCGGAATTTCAGGAAAGTAAACGCATGGATTATTTTTTTGAAGAGATCAGCATCCCTTCAGCACCAAGCAAATTTTCAACCTTGTTGTGTTCTTCCAAGTACCTGGCTTCTGCATTTTTAAGAAATTCTTTATATTCAGGTTCGTTGCGGATACAGTCAACCATTGGACTAATTCTAAATCCGGTGATTTGGGCACAGGTATATAAAAACGGAGCACATCTGTTCACCACCCGCAGGCACTCCAATGCTTGAGCCTTTTTGCCTTGTGCAGCATAAATAAAAGTTAGCCCTAAATTCGGGGGAGAAACTTCAGTTGGCTTATTTAGTTCTATAAAATAGTTTCTATCCTTGATAGATCCTTCCATATGAAAATTGGCTTCAGCCTTCTTTCCGTTTTGCAGGTAAATAAAACCGAAGTAATGATAGGGTTGAACTATTCGGCCTTGCCGCTTCATCGATGCGGTATATTTCTCCAATACCCGGTAAGCTTGTTTATATTCTCTTAAGTTTACATATGTATTTCCGAGGAAATATGAATGATGAAAGCCCAATAACTTGCCTAAATTCAGTGAATCAGTGCGATATATTTTATTGGCGTAGTTATCAACCGCTTTATAATTGCCCCGGTTATAGTCTATCTGCAGCATGGTCCAATAATAAAAAGTTGAATCGCCGGTAAGTGCAATTAGTTTTTCGGCATATTTTGTCCCTTCATCATACAGGCCTATATTATTAAAGCTATCCCATAGGCCAATTATGTTATAGCGCTTCCAAATAGAATTACTTTCAAGTTTATTGGCCTGAAGCTTATTCATAATTGCTTTATAAGAATCGCCCTGGTTATAATACATATCAGCTAGAAAATAGAATGCCGGAGCGCAATTCTTATTAAATTGCAAGGCCAGATTAAAAGCTTTCTCGGCTTCTTTTCTAATTCCTTTCTGAAAAAGCAACCATCCTTTTAAACTATAAGCATTTGAATTTTTATCATCGAAATGCAAAGCCTTGTTGGCGTAAATAAATGCGGAGTCTGAATTTTCAAACCAACAGTAAATCCAGCCAAGTTCTACATAGGGTTCAGCATAGGTGGAATCGAGATGAATTGCCTTTTTGAAATAGGCTTTTGCCTGCCGGTCATTTTCTATATTATTTTCCAGATCGGCAATGTTGTGCAATTCGAGTCCACGCGAATACATTTCCCAGGCAGCGATATTGTTTGTAGGAGGTTTTGAAATTAATTCTTTTTCTTCAATAGTTATAGCTGCTTTAATATCGGAAGCAACTTTAATAGCTACCTCGCTTTGGAGATTAAAGATGTCTTCAAGCTTCATGTTTCTTCGGATGGAAAACAGATGTTTGTCGGATTTGGCTTCTATTAGTTGAATGGTGAGAATAACATGGTCTCCGATTTTCTGCCCGCTTCCTTCAATGACGTAATTAACCCCAAGTTCATGTGCAATTTGAGGTATTGTTTTGGTTCCATTGTTCCGGTATTGTTCAACCGAAGTTCTCGGTCGAACTTCCAGATCTTTGATCTTAACCAGATTATCCAGGATGGCTTCCATTACACCGTTGATAAAATATACATTTTCGGGATCCTGACTGTCGTTAATAAAAGGCAAAACTGCAATTGATTTCGACTTGCTTTTAGAT
>CAIYZW010000056.1 GCA_903930725.1 uncultured Bacteroidota bacterium | reverse complement strand
GGAACCGGATTAACCAAACCGCTTGGTTCGTTTACAGTACGACAAACCGGAAAGGAAATTTTTCTCTTTGAGGAAAAACAGAAAATGAATGTTTTTTTAAAAAAATTCCGTCTCGATAAAAATCATAAGCTTTCAGTTTGTAGCTTTGAGCCAGAATTTTCGGATGAGTTTAAAACATTATTTATTGATGACCTGTTAAATATGATACAATCCTAAAACACATATTGCCAATGAAAGCCAGAAGCAGTTTATCCATCAAGCTAAGCCTCACAATTTTATCCATTGTCCTGCTGATTTTTGTTACCATCATTTTTTATAACTTCAAAATTTCGCAGGGAGTTTTGCTGAAGGAGGCAGAGACCAATGCTAAAAATATCTCACGGCTTACGGTGAGCCAGATTGAGGATGCTCTCAATTCGGTCGAAAATGCCTCAAATATTGTGGCAGGTTATATTTCTCAAAACTTTATAAATCGCCCCGATATCGAAAAAGTACTTAAATTATTGGCCAGCAACGACCGGCAAATTGCAAGCAGTTTCGTGATGCTTGCTTCGGAAAATGGTGTGGGTAATTCTTCCGAATTTCATTATTACTTCCAAAAAGGCGAAAATGGTGTTATTCAAACAATTAAGGTAAAGAATTATGCTTCAGGGAATTTGTGGATAAAGCAAATTACCGAAAAGGATACGCCGTTCTGGAGTGAACCGTATCTGGATCCAAAAAGTGGAGAAATGGCATCAGCGTACCTCGTACCTGCTTATTTCAGCGATGAAAACGGGGTTTTGGTCAAAGGATTGGTTGGTGTCGAGTTACGGCTAAAATGGCTTCAGGAACTTATCAATTCCAAAAAAATCTATTCCTCCGATTACATTTTTATTTTGTCGAAGGCAGGCAAACCAGTTATCAAACCTGGTAGCCGTTACAGCTACAACACCGATATTTTCGCCATAGCAAAGGAAAAAAGCAGTTCTGATTTGATCGAACTCGGGACAAAAATGTTAAACGGCGAATCCGGTTTTAGCGAATTGAGCGGAATTTTAACTGATTTGCCGTCGGTTGTGTATTATTCGCCCGTACCATCAACAAATTGGTCGGTTGCGGTAGTTTTCCCTAAAAGTGAGCTTTACGCCGATTTGTATTTTACTACCATCAAAATTGCCGTTGCCGGATTATTGGGATTTATCCTGATTTTAATAGCAACAATTATGGTAATGAAACGACTTACCCAGCCTTTGCGTGATTTGTCTGAAGCCGCCGAGGCCATCGGTCATGGTAACTTTGAAGTACTCATGCCTGACATTAAAAGCAAAGATGAAGTTGGTGTTTTGAGAGACTCCCTTCAAACCATGCAAACCGAACTTCAAACCTATATCCAAAACCTTATCAAAACCGAGAAGGAAAAGGAGCATATCGAAAGCGAACTACAGTTTGCCAAAACCATTCAGATGGGCTATTTGCGCCATGATTTTGAAGAATTTTCGAGTGATAAAGACATTGAGATTGCTGCATTGCTTCATCCGGCCCGCGAGGTTGGAGGCGATTTTTACGATTATTTTTTGATTGACGATAATACCGTTGGCCTTGCCATCGGTGATGTGTCAGGCAAAGGAATATCTGCAGCACTTATGATGACCGTTGTGCTTTCGTTGACCCGTTCGGGGAATTATTCGACAGAACAACTGAAAACGATTGTATCAAAAATAAATGTTGCACTTTGCCGCCAAAACGGGAATTCGATGTTTACAACCTATTTTATTGGAATGCTTAATATTCCTAAACGCGAACTAACATTCTGTAATGCGGGTCACAGCTTTCCTTATCTGATAAGGAATGGTGAGTTATTCGAAGTCCGTGGAACCCATGGAATGGCGCTTGGTGTAATGGACGACCAGGTTTATAAAACCGGGAGATTGGTAATGAATCCTGATGATGCACTGATTTTATTTACCGACGGCATTACTGATGCCGAAAATCAGGCAGGTGATTTTTTTGGAAAAAACCGTTTCGAAAGTGCCCTTATGGCATCAAAAGATTTATCTGCTATCGAAATTAACAAAACAATTTACCAACAGTTAAAACAATTTACAGCTGGCCACAAGCGATCGGATGATTTAACTTTGCTCACAATCCGGTATAAAATGGACTAAATCAATTTGTTGCGAATGATCCTAATAAATTTGAGCATGCAAATAATTTCGAAAAACCAAGAAAATTCAATATTTCCACAAAAACCCTGACAAGGTCTGTGGTTGGGAATTATTCTCAAAAGAGATATTTGATATGAGGGCTTTTTTGATGAAGGTTGAGGTTAACTTATTGATATTTAAAGTAAATTGGTTTTAGGAATTCCATGGTCATTCAGCAAACCGGAATATCAACCAAATGTTTTTTTTTATATCCCCTAAGTTGTTTATTTTCGCGTCCTGTCATAATTTTAAAAATAAGATTAAAAAATGAACCTGAAAGAATTTAAAAACGACAAGGCAGTAGTTATCGAGATCGAAGGAAGGCTTGATACCACCAATTATAATCAGCTCGAGAAAAAAATTCTCGAATACATTGATGCAGATGAGAAAAACATCCTGATTGACTGTTCTAAAATGGATTATGTAAGTAGCTCAGGGCTAAGGATTTTCCTGATGGCTCTTAAAAAAATTACAGCACTTAAAGGTAAATTCCTGCTTTGCGGGCTTCAGGAAAACATTGCCGAAATTTTCGAAATCTCAGGCTTCACCAGCATTTTTCAAATTTTCGGGAACCAGGAAAAAGCCCTGGAGGCATTTTAATCTTCCGGAAGAAAATACGCTCCCAAATTTCTGCCATCAGAGGTATTCGTTGCGAACTGCTTTTAAATCGTTGAGCATTTCGTAGGATGCCGGTTTAAATACCTCAAATTCTTTGGTCATGTTTGTAAAAAACTGACCGAGTTCTTCTTTGGATAGAACATGACCTTTCTGCGTTTCTTCAAATAAAACTGAGGCGTGATGGTGCATGAAAACAATTTTATGATAAGCCAAACTCTCCTCATCAAAATTGGACATGACACCCTTGAAACCATGGACTGCTTTTCTGAATTCATTTAAATTCTGATTATCAATAAACTGTGTAATACTGAGTATCCTTTCGTCGTATTCCTGTATAAAGATATCAATGATTTCGACAATAACTTCTTTGTCGAATTCGCCGAAGCGTTCTTTAAAGGCCATTAAGTTTATCATATCAGATGAAATTTAAATTTTTAAAGCAAAAGTAGATAAATAACTGATTTAAAGTAAAATTCCGTCTTTACTTTTCAAACCTGATAAATTCCATCCGGTCTTTTGTTGTGATGTGATGAAGGGAGCAAAAACCGCCTTTTACCTCGATTACATATTGTGCAAGGTCGCCTGAAGGGATTGATTCTTCCGAAAATGGTTCGGTAAATTCATAAATCCTGACTATCTTTCCAAAGCCATCAACATAAATAATGTCGAGCGATGATGGCGTATTTTTCATCCAGAAAGAGTGGTAATCTTCTTCGGCGAAAACAAACAGCATTCCAACTGTATCCGGAATATTTTGGCGATACATCAACCCCTTTTCCCGGCTGTAATCATTTTCGGCGATTTCGATGTAAATCGAAGTAATTGTATCGTTTTGAGCACTAAAAAAGTCTAACTTCCCATCAATTTTAAATTCGTTGCCAGCCATTTTATTTTCCTTTTTAGCGCCTTGCCTTTCTTTTCCGGGTTTTTGTATGCCTCCCATAATCGAAAACAAAACAAAAATTACGATAATTATCACCGAAAAGATGGCCACTAAGTAACTTTTGAAGCTTTTACTTTTTATGGTCCGCTTTGGATTTTTTTTCACCATTTTATTTGTCAATTTCAGTTTTAAGGTTTAATGAAGTCTGTATAGTCTTGATTATCTTAGCAATAACAAAAAGAAGCACAAAGAAAAAGATTATCGAAGCTCCCGAAGGAATATCAAGAAAATAG
>CAIYZW010000055.1 GCA_903930725.1 uncultured Bacteroidota bacterium | reverse complement strand
TTTTTTATGAAAGTATCGAAAACCGAAAACAATGTTGCCATATCCGCAAGATCGAACCTTTAAACCGCGCTCTATCCGGCATCCACGTCTGGATCAGCGGCTTGCGTCGTTCACAATCGGTAACGCGCACCGAAATTAAACTGGTCGAATGGGACGAAAATCACAGCATGATCAAAGTAAATCCATTAATCGAATGGAGCGAAGCGCAGGTCTGGGACTACATTAAATTAAAAAATATTCCTTACAACCGATTACACGATCAGGGTTTCCCGAGTATTGGCTGCCAGCCCTGTACCCGCGCAGTTCAACCCGGCGAAGATGTCCGTTCAGGCCGCTGGTGGTGGGAAAGTGAATATCATAAAGAGTGTGGGTTGCATGTGAAAGAATAGTTATAAGGCGTAAGGCGTGAGTTGGCAGTTGGCAGTGGCCAGTCGGTAGGTTGGACAAAGTAGGAAGTCGGCAGAGGACAGTGCCAGTAACCAGTATGCATTTGGGCAGTATCCAGTTGGCGGATGAAACCTGACAGCGTCCACAGGACCTGTCAGCGTTTAAAGGAATAAAATCCTAAATCCTCAATTCTTTTCCATTCTCCAGATTGCATCTTCAATCAGCAGTGTAAACAATTCCTGTAACGAAATTCCCATTTCGCGAGCCATTTTTGGAACGATGCTTTCGGTGGTTAGCCCAGGAACAGTGTTCACTTCAAGGAAAAAGAGCTTCCGGTTTTTGGCCGAATAAATGTAATCGAACCGAACTACGCCCTTGCAGTTGAGCTTTTTATAAAGAAACGCCGATGTTTCTTTAATTTTTATTTCAAGATTAGTTGGGATGGGAGCGGGGATGATTTCCTCTGAAAGCGCCGGATTGTATTTAGCCTCATAATCGAAAAACTCCTTTTTGCTAACAACTTCAACTACCGGAAATACGGTCATTTGATTTTTTGATTGCAAAACACCACAGGTTAACTCACGTCCCGGAACATATTCTTCGATCAGAATCTGGCTATCTTCAGCAAAAGCAATTTTAATGGCCGCATCAAGTTCTTCGGCATTATTTACTTTCGACATACCCACGCTTGATCCGCCACAGTTGGGTTTTACAAAAAGCGGCAGCGTTAATGATGCAAGAATTTTTTGCTGCGTTGCAGTTCCATCGTTATAAAACTGAAGCGAGTTGGCCACATTTACCCCCCAACTTGCTACAACCCGGTTGCAAAAATTCTTGTTAAAAGTCAGTGCCGAGGTTATCGAATCGGAGGAGGTGCAGGGAATACTGAGCATCTCAAAATAGGCAGGCAACTTGCCGTTTTCGCCAGGAGTGCCGTGGATAGCGCAGAATACGGCATCAAAACGGATGGTTTCGTTTTCAAAGTTCAGGCTAAAATCGTTTTTGTTGATCTGATATTTTTGACCATCCTTTTCATAATACCAATCTTTGCCTTTTATCTGGATAAGAAAAGCTTCAAATTTCTCTGGATCAATGGTGTTGCGAACCACACCGCCACTTTTAATCGAAATTCCATATTCGCCAGAATCGCCACCAGCTACAATTGCAATTTTCTTTTTCATAAAACATTGTTAAGGCTGCAAAAATAAATGAAAATGAATCCGAGATGGAAAAATTTGTTCCAGTTGCTGCCTGGCGCGAATTCTCACTCCCGGAGTTTTCATATCTTTGCCCCCAAAAGTGGCAATAAATTCATTCTTTTGATGTTATAAGCATTGAAATTTTTTTGACGAAGCTTGCCATAAAAAGTGGTGTGGTTTAATTTATTCTG
>CAIYZW010000054.1 GCA_903930725.1 uncultured Bacteroidota bacterium | reverse complement strand
TTAAAAAGGGAAACCTTTTTACTTTACTTCATCTGCACGAATCTCCAGCGTGTCTTTGCTATCGTTGCAATGACCCCGGTCGTGATGATGATAACAGGGCCGCTGATCGCAATGGTTGAAATGTTTCGGGCCAACAAAGGCAAAAAGGCTTCCAAAAGTGAGGGCTGCTGCAGCAAACCCAATCACGAATTTTGATGATTTTTTCATGCTTTTAATTTTTAACTTGTTTGTTTTTACAATTTCCACTGTGTTGATGGCAAGGACCACAACCTGTTGCCATTTTGCTTTTAAATCCTGCATATTCTTCGTCGCTCATGCTGCGGATATGGTCGGCAAAGGCCAGCCGATGCCCGCTAAAACCGCGTCGTCCGTGAATAATTCTGCCGAGAATCATGAAAATTAATCCAAAAACCAAAAAGGCAATTAAAACCTTGAAGGCGAAAAAAGCAATGGCTCCGATGAGGATGCCTGCTACAATTGCTTTAAAAACTGATGCTGTCATTTTTACTTTTTTTAAATGATTTCTAAATGAATGAACTTGATGTTGAAGACGAAGAACTTTTGATTTTACTTTATTTGTTTGAGTATTTTTTGAACTTCGTCATCTATAAAACTGAAGACGGATGAAGTCAGGATTTACTTTAAATGATACAAAAAAGCCCGTAAACACTCATGCTTACGGGCTTTTCATCAGAAAACCAAGATTTATTCTTTACCTTTAAAATGGCACCGTGATTTCCATTCCTGTTTAAAAGCCTGCTTTTCTTCATCAGACATATTCAGGAATTTATCGCCGAATTTTGGATGTTCAAACGGGTGATGATGCCCGTGACATCCGCCAAAGCGAAATCCTCCAAAAAGTATTTTGCTGAGGATAAAAATAAGCATGGCCTGCCAGTAATTTATGGTTGGGGTGTTGAATAATCCTGGAAGTGTGGCGTTCCATAAAAACATCACCAGCGCGGTAATTCCAAAAAAAGCGGCGATGGCAAACACAAAGAAAAACCCTTTTCTTCGTTTCCAGTTGTGATTTGATGCGTGTTCCATATTGTAAATTTTAACTGTTTAATTCGTTGTAGAGATAATTTAATTTTTTGCGTAAATGCTTTACGGCGTAGCCTTTTCGGCTAATTATTGTTTTCAGGTTTTCGTTGTTTTGGTCAGCAATTTCCTGCAAAGTCATGTCATCAAGCTCGTTTTGAATAAAAACCTGCCGCTGGTTTACGGGCAGCTCGTCAAGTGCGGCGAGCAATTCCTTCCAAAATAGTTCTTTAAAAAAGGCGAGGTCGGGATTGCCGGTTTCGTCGAGCAGGAGAATCTCCTTGAACGACAGTTCGCCATCTTCGTTTTCAAAACTAAAATCGTCGAGCGACTTTGATTTTTTCTTACGGAAAAGGTCGGTAACCTTGTTTCGGGCAACCGAATAAAGCCAGCCGCTGATGCTTTCGATGTCATCAACCGAAGCCAGGTTGCTGAACTGGAACCAGACTTCCTGCAAAATATCCTCGGCATCTTCGGCCGAATTTACTTTGCCACGGATAAAGCCAAACAAGCGTTTGCCATATTCGTTTACCACAGAAGCAACACTTTTTTTTGAAGTCGCCGGCATTTCTAAGTTTATCATTGTGTCCATCAAAAAAGCAGACGGACGAACTGAAAAATTACTTTAAATTTTTACAAACTTAAACATTAATAACATTTCCAGGCCAGCCTCACTTTAACAGGATGGGTTTCGCCAAAAAATGCGAATTTTGGAAAATCATTTGTTTTATTTTGATGGAAGAAAAAGCAGCAGCGAAAAAGTGTTTTTGGTTTCGTTTAGTCCGGATTTTAATGCGGGTTTTCGTTGCCTTCCTTGCATTTTTCGTTGCCCTCACCCTGGCGCTTAATATTCCTGCCATCCAAACCTACATAACCGGCATTGTCAGCCAATCGTTGAGTAAAAAAACCGGCACGGAAATTAGCGTTGGCACAGTTAAAATTGCTTTTCCGAAAACCGTGAGGCTCAACAAAATTTTCCTGGCTGATCAGCAGGCCGATACTTTGGTTTATGTTGATGAAATAAGCGTAAACATTGACCTTTTCAATCTTCTCCGTAAAAAATTCCTTATCCGGAATTTGGGAATCGAAGGGCTGATAAGCCATGTTTCGAGGAATTCCCCTTCAAATGATTTCAATTTCCAATTTATTATAGATGCTTTTTCGGTGGGTGATACGCTGCCGGAATCTGATAAAAAGCCCGCCAAACCCTGGGTTTTTGAAGTTCGGGATGTTATGCTTTCAAATATTCATTCCTCTTACTTTGATGACGTTGCAGGTATAAACGCCCGTATTGATTTGGGCGAATTGGCGGTTCAACTGGAAAACTTCGACCCTTACAAAATGGATTTCATGGCAGAAAAAATTGATATTATAAATACCACGGCATTTATAGAGCAATGGTTGGTGAAAAAACCAGCCTATCAGGACCAAAAAGACACCGAAAAGTTGGTTTCAGATATTAAGGAAATCGCTGATTTTCCTAAAATCGGGCTTAACTTGCTTTGCCTGGAAAATATTCATGCCCGGTATCTGAATAAAGATTCCCAACAGGATTTTTCAGTTGATATCGGAGTTTTTGAATTCAGCTCCAAAACCCTCGATTTAAATAATCAAAAACTGGAACTTGGAGAGCTGTTTTTGGCAAATTCTTCGATAAAAATAGAACTGGCTTCCACTGTTTCAAATATTGATACGGCAATCATCGAAAAGCCGCAGCCGGGCAGCATTTTCCCTGATTGGAGCATCACAATGGACAAAATCACAATCGAAAATACCAACTTCAAATTTGATGACCTCGCAGCGCCAAAAATGTTGACAGGTATGGATTACAGCCATTTGTTTTTTAATAATCTGAATATCGAAACCGGAAAAATAGATTTCTCAAAAGACAGGCTGATGGCGGATATCGGAAATATCAGCTTTGCCGAACAATGCGGTTTAAACATAGAAAAACTTGGTGGAATGATTGAGTTTAGCGATAAAATTGCCGGTATCGAAAGTTTGGAAATCCGGACGCCGAAAAGTTCAATTTTGGGAAGCGCCCGCCTTGAATTTGCTTCGCTTGATGCGTTACAAAACGATTTGGGGCAAACCGTGGTTTCGCTTGATTTGAAGAAATCGGAGTTGAAAACATCAGATATTTTTTATTTTGCCCCCGACCTGTCCGCCGACAGTCTTTTGGGGCAATTTAAAAACGAAACAATTATTGCCGATGCCAAGGCAGCCGGTAAAATCAATCATCTTAAAATTGAAAACCTCGACCTGTGGATTTTTGACTTTACCAGGCTAAAAACACACGGCAGTATCACCGGACTTCCGGAGACCACCGGCCTTGGCTTCGATCTGACCATCGAATCGCTT
>CAIYZW010000053.1 GCA_903930725.1 uncultured Bacteroidota bacterium | reverse complement strand
GTTTCTCAAGTAGCACATCATACTCGCTTTACATTTACTTAAGTTGTTAATTTCCTAGCTACAACTACTGAATCTAGTACTGTAGTGAGACAATGCTCTTGCTATGGGATTCTTGCATCTAATGTTCATAAAGACAAAGTCCCGCCAGAATGGGAACGCCGCCAAACCCTGGTCAGCTCCGAAAGATACATTACACCCGAATTAAAAGAATACGAAAGGAAAATACTTGGCGCCGAAGAACGGATTCTTGAAATCGAAAGTAGGCTGTTTAACGATCTGGTAGCCACGGTTGCCGAATATGTGGAACCAATCCTGCTTAATGCCACGCTGGTGGCGAGAATAGATTGCCTTTTGGCCTTTGCCGGAATTGCCATAAAAAACAACTACATCAGGCCTTTGATTGACGATTCATACATTCTCGACATCAAAAAAGGAAGGCATCCGGTCATCGAAAATCAAATGCCGCCCGGAGAAAAATACATTCCCAACGATGTTTTTTTAGACACCAAAAAGCAACAAATCATCATTATCACCGGGCCAAATATGTCGGGAAAATCAGCGCTGTTAAGGCAAACGGCTTTAATTGTGCTGATGGCTCAGATGGGCAGCTTTGTTCCTGCCGAATCCGCAAATATCGGGCTGGTTGATAAAATATTTACGCGGGTTGGCGCTTCGGATAATATTTCGTCGGGCGAATCAACTTTTATGGTCGAGATGAACGAAACAGCGAGCATTCTCAACAATATTTCGAACCGTTGCCTTATACTTTTGGATGAGATTGGCCGCGGAACAAGCACTTACGACGGCATTTCGATTGCCTGGTCAATTGCCGAATATTTGCACGAACACCCGCTTTTCAGGCCAAAGGTTTTGTTTGCCACACATTATCACGAGCTTAACGAAATGGCTTCGACCATGAAGCGAATCCGTAACTTTCATGTCTCGATTAAAGAAATAAATAATAAGGTGATTTTTCTGCGAAAGCTTGTTCCGGGAGGCACCGAACATAGTTTTGGGATTCATGTAGCAAAAATGGCCGGCATGCCCGGCGAAGTTATCGAACGGGCAAACCGCCTGCTTCAAACCCTCGAAAAGTCGCACAGCAGCAACGAACTAAACAAAAACCTCACTTCCGCAGGAAAATCGAAAGATGATTATCAATTAAGTTTTATTCAGTTGGACGATCCGCTTTTGCTTCAAATAAAAGACGACATTCTCAGCACCGACATCAACACGCTAACCCCGGTAGAGGCCCTGATGAAACTAAATCAGATTAAAAATCTTCTCAAAAAAAAGTAGTAATTAATCAATTCATCTATAATTAATTACTCCACTTTCGATTATTAACTTACCTTTATTCTCTGAATTTTCTTAGTCAAAAGATTTTTTCGGTCTTTTCAGAAAAAACCATTTTCTCCAGATAATAAATTCGATTATGTTATGAAAAGAAGTGAATACCAGCTACCTGCACTAAAAAGCGCGGTTTATTTTTTCGTTTTTGGCTTCTTTTGGATTTTGCTTTCCGATAATTTTCTCGCCGGCTTCGAATTTGCCGAAGCCACCGAATTACGGCTGCAAACCTACAAAGGCTGGCTTTTTATCACGCTTACAACCCTTCTCATCTATTTTTTGGTAATTCGCCAAATAAAGGAGCTTGTTAAGTTAAAGCAAAAATTGCAGTTAAGCGGGAAAAGCCTCACGGTAATCCTCGAAAACATTGGCGAAGGGATCATTTCGGTTGATAAAAACGAAAAAATTACCAGCATAAACGAGATTGCTCAACATCTGACAGGTTTTCGGTATTTTGATGCCCTAAACAAACCATTAAGTGAAATCTTAAATATTATTGATTTTAACTCCCGTGGAAAAATCACCTGTCCCCCAATTGATACCTTGATCGCGATAAACAACTCAAAAAGTCATCTCATCTTAATTGATGCGCAAAACAGAGAATACCGGATAGTTTTGAGCGTTGAAAAGATTTTTGACGAGGTCAACCTTCACATCTCTACCATACTTGCTTTTCGCGATATCACCGAGAAGAAAAACCTCGAAAACGAACTTCATCGCTGGCTCAACGTTTACAAGAGCTTTATAAAATATTCCATCGAAGGAATTTACCTTTTCGAGTTCGAAAAACCTATTCCAATCAATTTGCCGGAAGAAGAGCAAATTCGTCTGATGGATGAAACTACCATTTTGAGAACTTGTAATGATTCCTTTGCAAAAATGTACGGTTATGAAACCGCCGAGGACCTTAATGGAATCAATATGAAGCAATTGCATGGTAGCTTTGAAACCCCGACAAATATGCGGTTTATTAAAAACCTCATAAAATCAGATTATCGGCTGCTTCACGAAATTACCGAAGAAACGAACAAAGCTGGCGAAATAATTTATATTGCGAATAATGTTGTGGGAATCAAAGAAAACAACCTACTCGTGCGAATCTGGGGCAGCCAGGTTAATATTACCAACCAGGTAAAAACGATTAAAATACTCGAAGAATCGGAGAAAAAATATAAGCTGCTTTTTCAAACTACACCGGTGCCTTTGATTATTTACGACTTAAATACCTTTCAAATTATGGACACAAACCTTTCGGCCGAAATTTTATATGGGTATAAACATGAAGAATTTATTAGTATGAAAATCTGGGATATCAGGCCTGATTTTGGTCTTTACACGCCCGATGAACTCCGCAAGTGGATCATGAACAATCTATCCAATACATCAGAATATGACACCATCAATAAATCAGGTAAAACTATTCATGTCGAGATAAAGCGCGACCAGATTGAATATCTTGGCAGACCAGCAATATTAGCAGCAATCAACGATATTACTGCACTTAAAGAAGCCGAAAAGCGCGTCATTCAATCGGTGGTTGAAGGCGAAAATAATGAACGGAAACGGATTTCAAAGGAACTTCACGACAGCCTTGGCCAAAATTTAACAGCAGCAAGTCTCAATTTTAGTGGTGTTAAAAATGCCGTTTCAAAACTTGAGCCCGAAAAAACCGAAAAATTCCTTCTTGGCCTCGATTTTTTAAATGCTGCAATCGAAGAAAACCGCAATATTGCCCATAATCTGATGCCCAAAGCCATTGATGATTTTGGCCTTGTACCCTCGCTAAATTCGTTGTTTAACCAAATCGGGAAATCATCGGGCCTGCATATTAAATTTTTCGAAAACCTTGCATTAAAGCGACTTCCGCGGCAGGTTGAGTTTAATCTTTACAGGATAACCCAGGAAGCACTGAACAACGCAATAAAACATGCGCAGGCCAGCGAAATCTTTGTACAATTGATCCTTCACCAGAATGATTTAGTTTATACTTTTGAAGATAATGGAAAAGGGTTTAATACAAAGGGAGTTGAAAATACAAATAATGGTATGGGGCTGTCAAGCATCAATAACCGTGTAAAGGCCATGTCGGGAACACTCGAAATTGACAGTTTACCCAAACGAGGAACGTCAATAACCATCGAAATACCAGTTTAAAAGCATAATTAAATGGAAAAAATAAATGTTTTGGTGGTGGATGACCATAAAATTGTAAGAGATGGCATACTTTCGCTTTTGCAGGATGAGGACGAAATCAGCGTAATTGCGCAGGCAGAAAATGGCAAGGATGCTCTCGAAAAAATCCCAAAAGTTTCGCCGCAGCTAGTTCTCATGGATATCAACATGCCTGTGATGAATGGCATTGATTGTACACGCGAAATTACCAGAATATATCCCGAAGTTAAGGTTTTGGCTTTGACCATGCTCAATGAACTGGAGCATATCAAAAACATGCTCGGTGCGGGAGCCAAAGGTTACCTTTTAAAAAGCTCAGGCAAAGAAGAATTGGTTATGGCCATAAAAAAGGTAATGTCGGGCCAGAATTATTTTAGTGATGAGGTTAAAGACCTGATCATGCTGGAAATGGTGAAGAAAAAAACATCACCAGGTAAAATTATCGGTGAAAAGGTGCCGCTTACCTCCCGCGAACTCGATATTCTCGAATTAATCCTTCAGGAGCTTACAAATCAGGAAATTGCCGAAAAACTTTTTATAAGCGTCAGAACCGTTGATGCTCATCGCCGCAACCTGCTCGAAAAAACGGGAGCACGAAATACCGCCGGCCTTGTAAAGTTTGCGCTCGAAAATCACCTATTCGGTAATTAGGTGTTTTTACCTACCTTTCTATTCGTTGTTCTGCCTATAAATCAGGGCACCTCAACATTTATATTTGCCAACTGGGTTATTGTGAATTATTAACACAAAAAAGTATCTTGAAAACTTTGATCATCGGTAAAAATTCCGCAATTAATACCGCCATTGGCGGTTTGTTAAAATCTGATGATTTTAGGGATTTAAACTACATTCATCTGGGTGAGAACCTCACCATCGAAGACATCGAAAACATCAGCCAGGCTGCTTTGGTCATTATTGACCTTACCAGCACCAAGAGCAACAGTAAATTGTTTGTTCAACAAATCCGGCAACTCAACCCACCAGCCATCGTTCTGGCTTTGCATATATACCACGAACCCGAATTTATTGCCCCGATTATCGAAGCCGGAGCGTCAGCATATCTTCGCCTGAACACCAGTTCGCAGGAAATTGAAACTGCCATTAAATTGGCTCAACTGAGAATAAATGGCACCACTCAGGATAGCCAGAAATAAGCATCGTAACGGGAAAATTCCTTCAAGAAAACCGCCTTATAGGTAAAATTACCTAATTTGAAAATTACGCTTTTTATGGGTTAAATAAAGGCAATGCATCACTTACTTTTGTAACGTTAAAGACTATTTATGCAAAACGCAAACAGTATATTGATCAACAAAAAAATTCTCATTATTGATGATGATCAATTTAGTGTTTTGCTAACCAAACTCAAATTGAGGAACTACTGCGATCCATTGAATATCACTGCATTAAACAGTACTTGTGATGCGATCGCTTACTTGGAAGAAACAGAAAAGAATAAACCTGCGATGATGCCAGATTTAATTTTGCTGGAAACTTCGATTGAAGAAGGTAAAGGATGGGATTTTATTACATATTTTCAAATGTGGGGGGAGGGGACTCACCATCGAATAAAACTTGTAATTCTAACATCATCGCAGTTCTTTTCTGATTTTCGCCGTTCAACAAGTTTTATGTGTGTTTTTGGATTTTTAACCAAACCACTTCAAACCGATCTTTTGCTTAAAATGCTCGAATCGCCCGCTGAAACAACAGTGGCAAATAGCATTGTACTTGTAAATTCGATAATTGATTAATTGACATAATAAACATTTCCGGGTTGCAGATGACTTAACCCGTACTCTTGAACTTGTAATTTTTTTTTCATAACTTGTAATTCTTTAGGTTTTCAGTTTAATTGTGATTGATTAACTGATCGATGTGAGGGGAAGACGAAAGGAAACCGGTTAAACCCCGGTTATATTCTAAAAGGCTGCCATTATTGGCAGCTTTTTTTATTTCCGGGTTTTGCATTTTTATAGTTGATATCAACCAAAGCACTGAAGTTTAATATCCCGGAACCTGCAAAATAAAAAATGGATGCCTCCGTTTAATCAGATATTTTCGACTTCTATTTGATGTCAATTAATTAATGAGGCCGAAACACTGGAAATCAATCGTTAATGCATTTTTGATAGATTGATATAAAAACAAAACAATAAACCTTGTAATATGATTAAAACGATTAAACATCATTTTGTAATGCGGATTTTCCTCATTCTTCTGGCTGCAACTATTGCCGGAGGATTTGCAGGATGTACGAGTAAGAAAAAAATTGCCCGCCAAAAAGCCGCCGCTGAGCGCACTTCAACCATCGAAAAGGCTAAGACCGACCTGCTTGCCATTATTAACGATAACGGCAAAATGAGCATCTCGGCCAAGGAAGCAAAAGTTGCCGAAATTAAAGCTTTAAATCTTCAGGACCCTGAAGTTGACGAACTCATCCTTAGAGCCGTGGATGCCATCAACAAACAAAAGAAAGAGCTTCAACGACTTGAGGAAGAAAAAATAAAGAAACAAAAAGCCGAAGAAGCGGAGAAAGCAACCGTTGCTGAACAGAAATACGAAAAAATTGACGACTATCTGGAATCTGTTGTTGACAGCAAATCACTTGATCTGGCCAACTCGCGCATCAGCGAAACCTTAAAATTCTTTGCTTCACCTGAAGTTCCTGTGTTGATCATCATTTATCAGGAAGCCGATATGAAGGATTATGATCGGCCAACAACCATCAAAAAGTATCTCGAATATCTGAAAGACCAGAAAAAAAACCCGAACAAGGTTAACGATGTGAAATACAACGATAACGGGAAAATTACCGAACTGGAATTATTAAAAAAGTAAAGCACCATGAGAAACAGCAAAATTATAGTAATCATGCTGATCGCATTGATTTTCAGCATAAAATCTTTTTCACAGGATAACATCAGCCCACAGCGAAAACTGGCCATTGATAGCCTTGCCCTCGAAAAAGTAAGAGACCTGAGCAAGTACATCAGCATAATCGGAAATAAGCAAACTCCCTGGTCGGAAGCCAACCGCGTGATTGACCGCACTTTGGAACTTTTTACTGATGGCGCCAAAATGGGCGTTTCGTCCATTAATCAATCGGAAGTAAAATATTACGGCATCAGAACTTACCTCGAAAGATTGATGGCCTTAAATTATGACAAAGTAAAAATCGAATGGTACAATATCGAGTACATCAGCGACCTCGAAAAGCAGCCTGATGGCCGTTACGTGGGCGTTATCACCATTTACCAGCGTTTTGAAGGCAGCTCCGGCGATAAACTTACTTATGTTGACACCACCAAAAAAGACATTACCGTTTATGTCGAACGTAAACAAACCCAGATTGGTGGCCGCATCATCGGTTTCTGGGATGTTTTGCTTGGTGATATCCGGGTAACCGAAACCAAACCATAAATTTTCACAAACCTGCTAAAACAAATCCGCCGCAAAATGTAAGTTTAAAAAAGCTTAGATTGCGGCGGATTTTCTTGTTTATCAACATCTTGATACATTAATTCATTTTTCGGTTTCAAAACTTAAATCATTAACAGCATCGCCATATTTTTACTCCATAATTTTGGGTAATCATAAAAATTAAAATCATGCGATTTTTCATCATGTTTTTTGTGTTCCTCATATCAACCGGCCTTTTAGCGCAAGCTAATGATGGCTCATTGATTTCATCTTCGGAAAAGATTGATGATGTGAAAAACTTTTTTGCCGAAACCAAACAGGTAAACCAGTTTTTTAGACGATTCAATGGCGAAGAAGATGTTAAAGGTGTAAAACTAACTCCATCTGACCCTTTATGGCAACAGACCGACCATCGGCAAAGGTTTATCAATGCACTATTTGATGAGAATAATCAGCAGATTTCGCCGGGTATAAAAAAAGCATTTGTGCTTGATGTTACCAACAGTTCAAATCCAACATTTCTCGAATTTCATGGCGAAAACTGGTTCGGCGAGGCCACCGCAAATTTCGACAGGGGCGGTACAGTGGTTCCGGTTACACTTTATATGAACCTGGTAAAAGAAAACCTGGGATCGAAATGGATTATTTCTGATGTTCATTACAGCCCATACGAAGACCTGTACAAACGCGACGACGAGTC
>CAIYZW010000052.1 GCA_903930725.1 uncultured Bacteroidota bacterium | reverse complement strand
TTTTTTGAGGTTAAAACGTGTTTACCCCGGTTTTGTTTGGCGTTTAAAAAGAATTTTATGGCTGGTTGTTCTATTTCTCGATCCTGATCAACTCAACCGAGTAAATCACTGTTGACCCTGCCGGAATAAGATCCATGTAGTTTTTATCGCCATAGGCAAGATCAGGCGGGATGTAAAATTCGAAAATAGCTCCCGGTTTCATAAGTTGGATTCCTTCGGAAAGGCCTTTAACCAAATGGTTGAGCCTCACTCCTACCGGCCCTTTATCGTACGACATGTCAAAAGTTGTCCTGTCGGCATACATAGCGCGGTAATGGATGGTCACACTGTCGTCGGGTAATGGGAAGTTTTCGCTTCCAATCTTAACGATTTTATACTGTAAGCCATCCGGAAACTCGGTAACACCGGGATTTGATTTGTTTTCGTTTAGAAATTTTGCGCCTGCTTCTTTGGTTTTTTTCAGATTTTCGATAAAGCGCAGCTTTTCCATTTTATCAACTTCTTTTTGAAATTCGGCTATCAGGCGTGTTTGAATCGTATCGCTGAAAATACTTTTGTTGTTATTCAATCCATCAACAATGCCTTTGTAGATCATAAGCGGGTTTGCCTTAATTTCCTGATCGCGGATACCCTGCCCGTAATCAATCCCGATAATATAACTTATCGAATCCATCCGGTTTTGTGGTTTAAGTTTGGAAGTATCAGGTACTCCCGGTTTACACGAAATCAGTAAAGAAACCAACAGCAGCAATAGAATTACTCCAGGGTTCCGGTAATTTGTCATCATAAATTTTTTCTGAATTAAAAAATTTTTCAGCTTTTCCTGTCGAGTTCCCTGAGGGCAAAAGCATACGCTCCCAGCGATGTAGCCAGGGAAGTTCCAAGGCGGCTTATTCCAACACCAATTCTTTTTAGCGGGTCGTAAGTAATTTTGCTTTCGCTGAATGGCACTGTTATTTGACGGACTTTTCCTTTGATAAAAATATCACGTTCCCGTTCATTTTCGAGGTTGAAAACCTTAATCTCGAGCCTATCGAGATGATGACCATTGGCGGTTTCGAACTGTTTGTTCATTTCGGCAACAAGCTTTTGCAGGAAGAGTGGCCATGCCCCCGAAAGCCCACCGCCAATTACGATTAAACCATCCACAAGCGTGATGCTGTTGGCTAAAGCATCGCCGGCAGCTATGGCAAATTTCTCGAAAGCTTTACGTGCCGCATCTTTATTTCCCTGTTCTTTGTTTGTCCCTATTTTAAAAATCGTCTCCGGCTCGGGGCAAAAAAAGTCACTAATTCTGGCCTCACGGGCGTATGTCTTTTTAACACCACGGATGCTCACCGATTCTTCGGCACTGTAAAATGGATAAATTTTATTTCTGATCCTGTTAATCTCGCCTTGGGCAGAATTGTCGCCGGTAAAAAGCTCGCCCTTTGTAACAATCCCGCCGCCGAAGCCTGTCCCAAAAGTTACGCCCAAAAGATTTCCATAACGTTTTGGGTTTCCAGCCTGTTGGAGTGTGGCATTTACTTCGGGCAAAAGCCCGGAAATGGCTTCACCATACGCAAAAAGATCGCCATCGTTGTTTATAAATGTTGGGATTCCAAACTTCTCGATAAGCATTGAACCTAAGGCTACTCCGCCCCGAAACAGAGGCATGTTTTCCAAATCGCCAATAATGCCCAGCGAATACTCGGCCGGACCGGGAAAAGCGAAACTAATAGCCGCCGGCTTATCAGTCAGCTTCGATTTTACTTCTTCGAAACCCTGAATAATGCGGTTTAAAATTTCAGGAAGCGTTGCTGCAGCGGCAGGCAAAATGATTGGCTCAACAATCTCGGTTGCGCCTTGTATGGCCGAAAACACAAGGTTTGTTCCTCCGGCATCGAGGGTCATTACTATCCTTTTATCATCCTTGAGGTTCATAATATTTTGCTTTAGTTTTTAACATCGAACAACAAAGATAATTAAGTTTTAATACCCGCAAAAAGCATTGTTTTAACCAACTTTTATCAATTTCACAACTTTTTATCCGATAAAATAGCCTTGAGTTGTTAATTTATTTTAGAAAATATCACATACTTTTAAAAATATTTTAATAAAGATGTGGAACACATTGAATTATTACGATATTTGTCATTTAATTTTTATAGCAATAGAATTGATTTTTTTAATAAATTTGAACAGAGATTGAGAAATTGAAATTAATGTAAAACGATTTGCCTATGACAAAAGACTACCAAATTTAAATGAAAAAGCAATAGCAGCGAAGGGTCTGCTGGCTTTAACAGGATTATCATCAACAAAACATTTTTTGTCAGGGGCCGGAAAGAAGAACTTGTATCAAAATACTAATCGAAACAGAAAACTAAATCATTTAATTTCATTTCCGGTTTTGCTGGCCTTTTCAGAAACAAAAAAAACTTAAATCTATGACAAAATTAATACGCAGTTACCCAAATGGAGAGCACATTCTCCCCAAAAAAAACTTTGGGATATTAAAACCGATACTTCCTTTGATGCTCACATGCTTAATGCTGATAATGACAATGATGCCTGTTTCGGCACAACAATCGCGTAAAGTTACCGGAACGGTTTTCGACAGCAAATCGCAAGCTATTCCTGGAGCAAGTGTGGTTATTAAAGGTACATTTAAAGGAACCTCCACTGATGCCGATGGAAAGTTCACCATTGATATTCCCGGAGCTGACGCTGTCCTTGTTGTTTCATTTCTTGGATATGCAGCACAGGAAGTAGTTGTTGGAAACCAGAATGTTGTCAATGTTACGCTTCTTGAAGATGTTAAAAGCCTCAGCGAAGTCGTTGTGGTAGGTTACGGAACCCAGAAGAAAAAGGACGTAACCGGCGCTGTTGCTGTACTTTCGTCGGATGAGTTTAAAGAGCGGCCAAATACACAGTTTGGATACGCCATCGAAGGTAAAGCTGCCGGGGTTCAGGTAATTCGTCCTTCGGGACAGCCACAGGCTGGCTTTTCGATTCGTATTCGCGGAACATCAACAATCACGGCAGGAAGCGAGCCTTTGTACCTGGTTGACGGGGTTCCAACAACCTCTATTAACGAAATCAATCCGGCCGACATCGAAAGTATGACGGTGCTGAAAGACGCTTCAGCAGCAGCCATTTATGGATCATCAGGTTCGAACGGCGTTGTGCTGATTACGACCAAAAGAGGCGGAAACCAGAAAACCAAAGTGAGTTTCGATACTTACATCGGTACTTCAAAAGTTGCAAAAAAGCTTGACGTTTTAAACGGTGACCAGTATAAAGCACTGGTTGACGAAATGGGACAAACCACCGACTGGAGCCTCTATACCGATGCCAATGGCAAATTGATTAACAATAACTGGCAGGATCAGGCTTTCAGAACTGCCTATTCGCAAAACTACCAACTAAGCGTTACCGGTGGCGATGCAAACACAAATTATTACCTCTCGGGATCGTGGATGAAGCAGGAAGGTATTGAAATAACGAATGAACTTGCCCGGTATAATTTCAAAACCAACCTTGATCATAAGGTAAATAAATACCTTAAGGTTGGAACCAGTCTCTCATACAACCGTTGGAGAGACGTTTCGGTAAACGAAACCGGAAGATGGGGCGCTATAAATAGTTTAATAACCGGTGCTCCGGTTACAAACGTTTATAATTCTGATGGAACATTCGCAGTTAATCCGTTTATTCCTGATCTGGAAAACCCAATTGGTTTAATACTTCAAAATGAGCATGCTTATGTTAATGCGCGCTTTCTTGGCAATGTTTACGCCGAAATCACTCCTATTCAGGATTTGAAATTCAGAACAATGTTTGGTTACGAACAACTTAACGGAACTTATAACGCCTGGGTTGACCCTTATAGAAGCGTTGGTGGCCGTAATTATCAGGGTGTGGCTGATTTGAACACAAACCAAAAGATTTACTGGATATCAGAAAACACCTTAACATATACCAAGAATTTCGCAAAACATAATCTGACCGCTTTGGCTGGCTTTGTTACATCCGAAACCAACTACAATTCTTCCGACATAAATGCAAGAGGGTTTGGTGGATCAGCAGTTCAGACTGTTAATGGTGGTTCCACGCGCACTGTTATCGCAGCAACATCGCAGCGTAGGAATGTGTCGTTTATTAGCCGCGTTAACTATGGCTATGATGACAGATATCTTTTAACTGCTAATTTCAGGGCTGATGCATCAACTGTATTCTCTGCAACCAACAACGTTTGGGGCTATTTCCCTTCATTTTCGGCAGGTTGGAGGATTTCAAATGAAAAATTCTTTACCGGTCTTGATTTCATCAATGACCTTAAATTAAGGGCAGGTTATGGTGAAGTTGGAAACGACCAGGTTGGCGATTATGCTTCTTATGGCCTTGTAAATGCTGGATCGGTTTATGTAAACGACGGCAATGTGATACCAGGAACTGCGCCAATTACTCTCGAAAACCAGAACTTAAAATGGGAAACCACAAAACAAACCAATATCGGTCTTGATATTGCTTTCCTTGATAACCGCGTGCTTTTTACTACTGATTATTATATCAAGAAAACCACTGATATGCTTTTAAACAGGCCTATTCCGGCAAGTGTTGGATTACCTGGTAATACCGCCACCAAAAATATTGGCGAAATGGACAATCGTGGTGTCGAGTTTCAAGTGTCGAGCAACAATCTTAATGCCGGTAATGAGCTAAAATGGACAACTGATTTCAATATTTCTTTCAATAAAAGCGAAATTATCAGCCTCGACGGCGGAACAATAAAAGTAGGCAACATTACCGACAGAGGTACTTGTGCAATTGCACAGGAAGGCCAACAGTTAGGCATGTTTTACGGATATATTTTCGATGGCGTTGATCCTGCTACCGGTAATTCGATTTATCGCGACCTCGATGAAAGTGGCGATTTAAGTGATGGCGATAAAACTTTTATCGGAAACGCAAACCCTGATTACACTTTTGGTTTGACCAATACTTTTGCTTACAAAGGCTGGTCGTTTAGTTTCTTCTTCCAGGGAGTTCAGGGTAATGACATTTTTAATGCTTCACGCATCGAAACCGAAGCCATGAGCCTGGAAGCAAATCAGTTGGCCACAGTGGCAAATCGCTGGACAACACCAGGACAAATCACTGATGTCCCCAGGGCAATTTATGGCGATTTTACAAATTCACTTACCTCCTCCCGTTTTATCGAAGATGGCTCTTTTGTCCGGTTAAAATCCCTTTCGCTGGGTTACAATTTTCCTGAAGCGTTGATTAGCAAACTGAAATTAAGCCGTTTATATCTTTACGTGAGCAGCGAAAACCTGCTGACCTTTACCAAATACAGTGGCTTCGATCCAGAGGTAAGCGTTTACAGCCTTGGAGGTTTTTCCGACACCGAAAAGAATATCGCCCCTGGCGTTGATTATGGTACTTATCCGCAATCGAGGGAGTTTCTTATTGGCCTTAATATTACTTTTTAATAAACTTAACAAATCTTAGATATGAAAAGAATACTAAATATAGCGGTGCTTGTTGGAGGTATTTTTCTGCTGACAACAATATCTTCCTGCCAGAAGTTCCTGGACATCAAGCCACAATCGGAATTGACTACCGGCAATGCCTACAATTCGGCAGCCGATCTTGAAAACGCTTTAAATGGAGCATACAGGGCATTTTATTACGAATACTACCAATGGCTTAATGTTTTATTAGGTGACATGCGTGCTGATAATTCCTACATTGGTGGTAGTGGCGACCCGCCTCTCGCCGAATATGATAATGTAACAATTTCTGTGGCCAACAGTTCGAACTTTAATAACTGGTCGCAGCTTTACACCGGAATCGGGCGTTGTAATGTTATCCTTGATAAAATAACAACAGTAAACGATGATGCGCTTGATGCAAATAACCTTAGGGAGCATATTATCGGCCAGGCCAGTTTCCTCAGAGCATTCCATTATTTCCAGTTGGTGAAATTATGGGGAGGTGTTCCGCTTGAATTAAAATCCAATTCGGCAGATCCTTCGCAGACTAATTTACCACGTTCGACCGAAAAAGAAGTTTATGACCAGATTGTAAAGGATCTGGAAGTTGCAATTGCCAATCTGCCGGATAGTTATGGCACCGACGCCTTAACCGCTGAAAAGGCTACCAAAGGTGCCGCCAACGCTTTGATGGCTAAGGTTTGGGCACAACGCAGCGACAGGGACTACACCAAAGTTATCCAATATTGCAACGAAGTAATTACCAGCACAAGAGGATATGCCCTGATGCCAAATTATGCCGATTTATTCGATGGCAGCAATTACGGTAACTCAGAATCAATCCTCGAAATCGCATTTCAAGGAGGTAACTGGGATGTTTCAAACTGGGGTGTAGAACTTTTTCTTGGCCTGGAAGATGGCTGGCAAAAGTACTGTGTTCCATCAAAAGACCTTGTTAATGCTTACGACAACGAAGGTGATTTGATCAGAAAAGATGCAAATATCATTTTTGTATCAGGCACCGGCTGGACAGATGACAACTGGAATCCCTGTAATGATAATGAAGTTGCCGTTCCTTTTAACTACAAACAGAAACATCCTGA
>CAIYZW010000051.1 GCA_903930725.1 uncultured Bacteroidota bacterium | reverse complement strand
CAAGAAAAAGGTTTTGCAGGACAGGAATTTTCAGGCGCTCATTTCTTCCCTTAAAGACCTCGCAATCCAAATTATAAAGCTTTCGCCAAATATCCCGAGTGACGCAGCTTTTGCCATTAAAAACATCGAAAGTCCGTTTTTTCTGGTAAACTTTGTTTCGAGCAACCTCAATATCAATCTCGAAGAAAAGCAAAAGCTCCTCGAAGTTTCCGAAATTAAAGAACGTGCCAACAAAGTGCTGGCTGCCCTGAGCAAAGAATTACAGATGCTCGAATTAAAAAACCAGATTCAGGACAAGGTAAAACACGACCTCGACAAGCAGCAGCGCGATTACATGCTCAACCAGCAACTTAAAACCATTCAGGAAGAGTTGGGTGGCAATAACCAGCAGCAGGAAATTGAGGAACTTCGCAAACAAAGTAAAAAGAAAAAATGGAGCAAGGAAGTCGGCGATACTTTCGAAAAGGAACTTCATAAATTGATGCGGCTAAACCCGATGGCGATGGATTATTCCATCCAGGTGAACTATCTCGAAACCTTGATAGAACTGCCCTGGAACGAATTTACCAAAGATAATTTCGATTTAAAACATGCCCAGCAAGTGCTCGATAAAGATCATTACGGCCTTGAAAAAGTGAAGGAACGTATCATCGAGTATCTTGCAGTTTTAAAATTAAAAGGCGATATGAAATCACCGATTATCTGCCTTGTTGGCCCTCCCGGGGTTGGAAAAACTTCATTGGGAAAATCGGTTGCACGCTCGCTTGGGCGAAAATATATCAGGATGTCGCTGGGCGGCTTGCGCGATGAAGCCGAAATCAGAGGTCATCGCAAAACCTACATCGGGGCCATGCCCGGCAGGATTATCCAAAGCCTTAAAAAAGCCAAATCTGCCAATCCGGTTTTTGTATTAGATGAAATAGATAAAGTGATTGGCGCCACACACAACGGCGACCCATCTGCAGCTTTGCTAGAAGTGCTTGATCCCGAACAAAATACTACTTTTTACGATAACTTCCTCGAACTCGAATTCGACCTTTCGAGAGTGCTTTTTATCGCAACTGCCAACTCGTTAAGCACTGTGCATCCTGCTTTGCGCGACCGTATGGAAATTATCGAACTGAGCGGTTATTTATTGGAAGAAAAAGTAGAAATAGCCAAAAGACATCTTGTGCCAAAACAATTTAGGGAACACGGTATTAAAAAGACACAGCTTACTTTTAGCAAAGAAATTCTCGAAAAAATTGTTGACGATTACACCCGCGAATCAGGTGTGCGGCTGCTCGAAAAGAATATTGCCAAAGTTATCCGTAACAAGGCACGGTTTATTGCTGAGAAGGAAAAATATGAAGTAAAAGTTTCTCTGGAAGATTTGAACCGGATAATGGGCAAGCAAAGGTTCCAGAGAGATCAGGCAATTTCGAATGATGTTGCCGGCGTTGTTACCGGACTGGCCTGGACTGCTGTTGGCGGCGAAATTCTTTTTGTTGAAGCCAGCCTGAGCCGAGGCAAAGGAAGCCTCACACTCACCGGCAACCTCGGCGATGTGATGAAAGAATCGGCAACAATCGCGCTGGAATACCTGAAATCGCATGCCTCAGCACTTGACCTGCCAACCGAAATTTTTCAAAAATATAACGTTCACATCCATATTCCGGAAGGCTCGACACCAAAAGATGGCCCATCGGCAGGTGTAACCATGTTTACAACTTTGGCTTCTGCTTTTACGCAGCGTAAAGTTATGCCCAAAATGGCTATGACCGGCGAAATTACACTTCGCGGTAAAGTGCTTCCGGTTGGCGGCATTAAAGAAAAAATTCTTGCAGCAAAACGTGCAAAAATCGAAACCATCATTATCTCAAAAGAAAACGAAAAAGATATTCTCGAAATTAATCAACAGTATATCAATGGTTTGAATTTTCATTATGTTGATAATATGCTCGAAGTCATCAGATATGCTTTGTTAACCGAAAAAGTTGAGTATCCAATAAATTTCGATTTAAGTTAAATGTCAAAGAATGGGGAAATATAGAGTATTTCGTTGGGTAGGCCGGCTCACAGGTTTTATTGGGCTCGTCTTTTTTGTTTCATTTCTCCTTGGCCAGGGCCTGCAGGTGATAAAAACTTCCACCTCCAATTTTGATTTGCTGTTTATCCTTACCTTGTTTTCGTTCGCGCTGGTTGCCAATGTTATTGCATGGTTTTTCGAAATTGTTGGTGGATTTCTCTTACTCCTTTGCGGCCTGACCATGGGCGTAATCATTGCGTTTTCTGATGTATTCGGTTCGTTTGGTTACACACTTATTTTTTCGATGCCGTTTTTAATTCCAGGCACTTTTTTTCTTGTTGCCTTCATTATCAAAAACAAATTAAAAGAAATTCCCGAAAAAGTAAACAAATGAATGATGCAGTCATACTGATTTACAATAGACAAATATCATTCTTTGAATAATCAAAAAACCAAATCAGAATAATCCATCAAAAATCAGGGTTCCTGGGTGCTGATAAAATACTTTATGAAGCCCCTTTTTCGCCAACAAAATAATCGGATTTGTACTGGAAAAGCACATTAAAGGTGGTTAAACTGCCATAAATCCTCGTAATGTACTGTTGCAGGTTTACCTTTTCTTCATCAGGAAGGTCGCTGCTATTGATGCGTTGCTCCATAACACGGACCCTGTCGCGTACCATCACAATTTTATGAAAAAAAGCATCAATCGGAATTTCTTTTGAAGCCAGATCTGATCTGCCGGGTTCAAGAATCATCTTTCCGCCAATCCATTTGTCGCCAATTTGAACCGTTTCCTGAATATCGGAAAATTTCCGTAAAACTTTAACAACCATGTTTTCAACCTGTTCGTAACTTACCAAATCCCGATCGGGTTCCATGGCATCAACAACTTCGAGTCCGGCAAATGACTTTAAAATTTTACGCCAGCCATGCTCGATAAAAACAATTTCGAATGCCTCGCTGGTAAATTGGATTATAACTCCAACACCAAAATCGGGGTGCTTCACACGTGACCCAATCCCTAATTCCTGATTTTCCATATTTCACAGTATTTTAACAAAAAATTAACCTATTTTTAGTGATGAAAAGTGTATTTTCTAAAACCTTGAATGACCAATTTGTTTAATTTTGCAACTTCAATTTTGAGCAAAAGTAACACTGAAACCATCAATAAATTAAATGATAATAAAAATCAGGAGGAATTATGATTAAAAAATTGTTCGCATTAGTAGTAATTACTTTATTTTTAGCTTCTTGTGGCGGAAATGCACCGAAAACAGAAGAGGTAGTTAAAATCACAGTTGATGAATTTTCAGCAAATCCGGACCTTTACGCTGACAAACAAGTCGAAATCACAGGTACAGCCACACATGTTTGCAAAGAAGGTGGAAAAAGACTATTTGTAATCGGAACTGACCCTGAACAAAGAGTGAAAATTGAAACAGGCAAGGAACTTTCCAGTTTTCCTGTCGAACTCGAAGGCAGCGATGTAGTTGTAACCGGAAATGTGAGCAAATTAATTGTAGATGAAGCTTATCTTACAAACTGGGAAAACGAAATTAAAGCAAATAATCCTGGATCTGAATTTAAAATCCATGAAGGACAAATTGGACATGAAGCCAAAGAAGGTGACCCAAGTGCTGAATTAGAACAAGTTAACAACTTACGCACTCAAATAGCCGAAAGCGGTACCGATCATCTTACTTTCTACACAATTATTGCGAGTAAATTCGATACTAAGAAATAAATTAGAAACTAATATTTTTAATGCAGGTCAGGAAAGTTATCCTGACCTTTTTTATCAACTTAAAAATCAAATAGATGATTGAATTTAAATGGAGAAAGTACAACCGGGCAATCCACCGCGATCTTGGGTATTTCTTTTTTGCAATGAGTTTAATTTATGGCATTTCGGGCGTGGCCATCAACCATTTAAACGACTGGAATCCAAATTATATAATCACAAATACACCGATTGAACTTGGTCGGTCAATCTCCACAAACATCTCAAAGGAAGGTGTCCTTGAAATTTTGGACCAACATGGTGAAAAAGGTAATTATAAAAAGTATTATTTTCCTAATACCGAAACACTTAAGGTTTTTCTGGATGGTGGAAGCGTTCTGATTAACATGAATACAGGAAGTGGAAATATCGAAAAATTAAGACGGAGGCCAATTTTACACTCAATGAATTTTCTACATTATAACCCAGGATCATGGTGGGTCTGGTTTTCCGACTTTTATGCCATTAGTTTGGTGTTCCTCGCTATAACCGGTCTTTTCATATTAAGAGGAAAGAATGGAATTACCCGTCGAGGTGCATGGCTTACAATAGCCGGTATTATTGTTCCAATTATATTTCTAAGTTGGCCATTAATCAAAGTGCTGTATTTAAAGCTTTTATAAATTTATCTATTCAAAATCCAAATAATAGATTCATTTCTCAAATTGGAAAGGCTTCAGAAAAAATAGGCTTTCATATTTCGTTGATTTTCTGTAAATTATAATCCCCACCT
>CAIYZW010000050.1 GCA_903930725.1 uncultured Bacteroidota bacterium | reverse complement strand
GTTTGAAACATAAAGAAATTTGCCTTTTGCATCAACAAGAATCTCTGCCGCGGTGTTGGAGCCAGCAAATTTTTCGGGAAGTGTCGAAATGGTATGCAAAATCTTCATTTCTCCCTTTTCCGTTTCAAACGAAAAGGCTGCAATTGTTGAGGATAATTCATTTAAAACGTAAACAAATTTCCCGGAAGGTGAAAAGGCAAGATGTCTGGGGCCATCACCCGGATTGAGCTTTACAAAACCAGCATCGCTGGGTGTTAGCGAACCTGTGGTGGCATCGAAACGGTGTATTAAAACCTTATCAATTCCAAGATCGGCAACCATAACAAAATTGTTGCCGGCGGTTGCCGAGATAAAATGGGCATGTGGACTGCCCTGGCGTTCCGGGTTTCCGCCTGAACCGGCATTTTGAATAAATGAGGAACTTTGGCCAAGATGACCATCACTTTCAACCGGAAATACTGCAACATTTCCTCCGGTGTAATTGGCAACCATGAGGTAGTGGCCAGTTTTATCCAACGACAAATGCGCCGGAGCTGCGCCAAGCGAAGAAATTTGTTGAAGTAATTTTAACTTCCCCGATTCCATATTTATCGAAAATGCACTAACAGCGCCCGCAGCTTGATTTTTAAAGGTGTCAATCTCATTTACTGCATATAGAAATTGGCCGGACGAATCAATGGTGAGGAAGGATGGATTATCGGTCTTTGCCACCAGGCCGATTGGGTTTATTTCACCCGTTGCCGGATTGAAACGCCAGGCATAAATTCCATCGCTACCATGCCCGGTGTAAGTTCCCACAAATACAAGGAAGTCTTCCTCTTTGGCCGTGCAGGAATTAGCAAACAGAAATGTAAAAAATGTTAGGATTCCGAATAAAATCTTATAATCCGGCAATTTCCACCAATTCGTCCGATTCGTAAGTATCCTGGTCGTAGCCATCATCATTTGCAATTTTTATCATAGCCAGGGCGACGGTTTCGGCTTGAATGGCCCTGTATTTCCGATATTTTCCAATTATAAAAACCGAAAGGGTTTTCATTATAAATTTTCCGATTTCTTCAGCAGCCCTGTATTCGTTTCTTTTTCCGAGCAGCATCGAAGGCCTGACTATCGCAATTTTTGGGAAGTTGCAATCGAGTACTTCGTTTTCCATTTCGCCTTTGGTTCGCAAATAAAAGTTCGACGATTTTGAATCTGCGCCAAGAGATGAAACCACGATGAAACTTTTGATCTTGTTTTCTTCAGCCATCTTAGCCAACTGAACAGGCATGTCAAAATCAACTTTTTTAAAATTTTCCTGGCTCCCGGCCTTTTTTATCGTAGTTCCGAGGCAGCAAAACAAATCATCGCCATGCAAATTATTTTTTATAGACGAAAGATTTGTAAAATCATTGAAAATTTCCTTCTTTTTTGAATGGTTGAAGGCAAGGGATTTTCTCGAAAAAGTAATGACCTGGCTATAATTCGGGCTTTCGCAGAGCTTTTCGAGTAAAATACTCCCAATCAGGCCGGTAGCCCCAAAAACAATGGCCGTTTTATTTTCCCTGGATTCTGGTTTCATTTTTTAATATTCATTTTTAAAAGAATGTGGTTGGTAGTTTTAAACACCAAAAACCATCAGGCCAAAGGCTGGCTGATGGTAAATTTGCAGACCTGAAAAGTTAAAAAGGCAAGTCATCGGTTGGTTCAGGTGGAATATCATCCATGGGTGGCGGGGGAGGAGCGCTATCATTTTTTTGTGCCATCAGCTTTTCTACCTTCCAGGCTTCCAGATTGTTAAAATATTTGGTTTGACCGTCTTTTTCCCATTTTCTTCCTTTGATGTTGAAAAAGACTTTGATCTCATCTCGAGGGTTAATTG
>CAIYZW010000049.1 GCA_903930725.1 uncultured Bacteroidota bacterium | reverse complement strand
TGGATAAACCGCTCCGATGTGTGCCAGTCAAACCGGAATGATTGTGCCACACATATCGGACTAAGTTGTGCCACTTGTACCGGAGCAAGTTGTGCCAGTCAAACCGGAGCAAGTTGTGCCACTGAATCTGGAATAAAAAGTGCGACAATAGACCACAGATGAAATTTCTACCGTATAGTCTTTGAACAAAAAACAAAGATTATGGCCGCAAAAAAGGTAGATATTATGGAATTAAGACAATTGTTATTGTTAAAAGAAAAAGGCGAAAGTAACCGTTCGTGTGAGAAATTATTGGGCATCCACCGCAATACGATCAATCATTATGTGCGTCAGTTTCGGGCCTCCCAATTAAGCTACGCCAACTTGTTGGAGCAAGATGATAAGACGTTGAATGAACTGTTTCCTGCCAGTGAAACGATAAATACGTCAAGGTATGGGGAACTCTCGGGCTATTTTTCCTATTTTGAAAGAGAGCTGAAAAAGCCTGGTTGTACCCGTGAGGCACTGTGGCAAGGGTACTTGCTTAAGCATCCCGATGGATACGGTTACAGCCAGTTCAATGAACACTTTGCCCGATGGAGAGAAAAAGTAAAATCGAGCGGAAAACTAATCCACAAAGCCGGCGACAAGATGTATGTTGACTACACAGGGAAAAAGCTACAGATTACCAATAAGGAAACGGGCGAACTTACCGATGTTGAAGTATTTGTTGGCATCCTGCCTTCAAGCCAGTACACCTATGTTGAGGCCAGCAAGAGTCAGAAGAAAGAAGATTTTATAGCATCAGTAAACCGATGTCTGGAATATTTTGGTGGTGTTCCCAAAGCCATCGTAACGGATAATTTAAAATCAGCAGTGAGTAAAGCGAGCAAGTATGAAGCTGTATTAAACAAAAGTCTGAAATCCCTGGCAATACATTATAGAACAAGCATCAACCCCACCCGGGCCTATTCACCGCAAGATAAGTCGCTTGTAGAAGGAGCCGTGAAACTGGTTTATCAGCGCATTTTTTATCCGCTAAGCAAAATCACATTTTTCAGCATCGAAGCCTTAAACGAAGCGATAAGAGAAAAGCTCACCGAGTACAACAACTACCTGATGAAGCTATTGGAAACCAGCCGTATCAAACAGTTTCTGGATATTGAAAAACCATTTCTCACAACCCTTCCTGCACAGCCATACCAGCTCAAGGAATACAAAAAGGCCAAAGTCCAGAAAATGGGCTATGTGTATCTGCATGAAGATAAAAACTATTACAGCGTACCCTTTCGCTACATCGGACTGACAGTGGAGGTTCAATACAACTCCGAAGAAGTTGAAATCTATTACCAATCAGAACGCATTGCAGCACATAAAAGGAATTACCGAAAAGGAGCCTATATAACAAAGGATGACCATTTAAGCAGTTCGCACAAGTTTTACCAGGACTGGAGCCCTGACTACTTTTTAAATTGGGCCAAAAAATCGGGCACATACGTCGAAGCTTACATCGAACGGCTTTTACAACAGGCATCTTATCCCGAGATAGCTTACAAGCAATGCCTCGGAGTTATCAACCTCAAATCAGCACACACCGATCAAAGACTTGATAATGCCTGCAAAATGGCACTTGATCAGCCCCATTACGGATACCACATCATTAAAAATATTCTTGCAAATAAGATGGATCTGCACAGCCAAAGCCCAGAGCCAGAACCTCACATCACAAAGCATAACAATATCAGGGGAGCCGAATTTTATCAATAAAAAACAAAAACATGAACAATCAAACCACAATCGAAAAACTCAAACAAATGCGTTTGAGCGGAATGGCCGAAATGCATTACACAAATACCTTAAGCAATATCAATCAGCAATATACCATTGATCAGTATGTAGCCATGCTTGTCGATCAGGAGTGGGAAAACCGGCATAACAGAAAAATCAAAAATCTGATAAGAATCGCCCGCTTTCGCTACCCGGCCACTATCCGGGATATTGACTACTCAGCCAACAGACAACTCGACAAAAACACATTCGAAAGGTTGGCTTTGCTCGACTTTGTTCGCAGCCACGAAAATGTGATCATCACAGGAGCCACCGGAACAGGCAAAAGCTACCTCGCTCAGGCGCTTGGCCACCAAGGGTGTATGATGCTGATGAAAACACTTTATTACAATACTACACGCCTGATGGAACACTTAAAACTATCCAGGCTTGAAGGAAATTACAGCAAGTCACTTACTGTCATTGAAAAGGCAGACCTTTTAATCCTCGATGATTTTGGTCTGGCCGCTTTTGATAATCAGGCACGTCAAGCCCTGATGGACATCATCGAAAGCAAATACGACCGAACCTCAATCATTATCAGTTCACAAATACCAGTCTCAGGCTGGCATGAAATGATTGGTGAAGGAACTATTGCCGATGCAATCCTCGACCGTATAGTTCACTCATCACATCGGATACAACTCAAAGGCGAATCACTCAGAAAAAACAAACTCAAATAAAGTTGAAAATGAAAATGAAAAACAGAAAAATAATGTGCTTTTTGAAAAGAAAAAAAAGAGAAAATAACTTATAAATTAATGTATAATTTTGGCCTCGAAATTACATCTGTTTCCTGTGGCACAACATGACCGGAATCACTGGCACATTATCACCGGAATATCCACCATGATTGCGCTCGCAAAAGATCCCCTCAGAACAGTTTCGACCATCAGATAACCAGTCACAATCCAGATTATGACCGGTATGAAGATAACCGTTGCCAGGGCTGATACCTTCTTTTTGCTTTCAGGAGTGTCAGTCATCAATAGTTTGTAATCATCTCCGGTGATAAAACAGTAAAATTTTAACATAGGTATATTTTTTTGGGTTACTTGAAAAGACCGGTACTTCCGGCAATGATTTTTTCATCCTGATAGGCTTCAGTTCCACGAATGAATCCATCTCGATATTGATGGAT
>CAIYZW010000048.1 GCA_903930725.1 uncultured Bacteroidota bacterium | reverse complement strand
TAATGCTGTTCTGCGAAAGCATTACCAACGGCGAAAAGCTGAACCAAAACAAAAATAATTGTAAAAAACGGGAGGATTTCTTCATGATAAAAAAACCGGGGCAAATATGCTTTGCCCCAGCATCACAGCAATAATTTGTGGCTATTTAATTAAGATTTTTTGGGTGTGAATTATTTCACCGGTCGCATCAAAAACGTTAATCAGAAAAAGTCCGCTGCAAACATTTTCAACCGGGATTGTTCCACCTGTTTCGATTTTTCCGGATCGGATCATTTTCCCATCAAGCCCGCAAATTGTAAAATGGTCAGCACCTTCTATTTTTTCGATATGAAGAATTCCGGAACAAGGGTTTGGATAAATGGCAACATCTTCTACATTCAGTTTTTCACGAATTCCTGTTGGTGATAGACCGGTTACCAAAATATCATCAATTTTACTAATGCCATCGGCAAGAACATCCGCGCCGGTAATGCCTGTATTCGAAGTCATCACCCACCGGATATAAACCGAGCTTGGTGGATAATTAGCTTCCGCCGGCACCGGCAGGTCTTCGACAACAGCCGTTGTCCAGTTGTTGGCGCAGGTAACTGCACCATCCGGAATATCCGTCCAGACATCCTGTCCGCTCAACTGGTACTGTAACTTCCAGTCGCGTGGCCCCGGTTTACTTTCGTCGCCACTTTGTTTCGATGAAACCCTGAAATCGCGGTAAGCAAGGGCTTTAAATTTTATTGACCAGAATTTATGATCAGCGCCGGCGTTCCAGCCTTCGGCAGCAGCGGCCCAATCGTTTGCAACCTGTCCGTTCGTAAAATAAATTGTTCCTTCGGTGCCCGCAAGGTCATCTTCAACCCTGATGTCGTAGCCCATGTTTTGTTCGGTTCCCATGTTTGCGTTCAGATCGGTTTCGGTCCCTGTCGGGAAGGTCCAGCCGGTAAGTGTATCAGCGTCAATAATTGGCAGGCCGGTTACCATAATATCATCAATTTTGTTGATGCCGGTTGCTAAAACTTCGTTGCCGCTAATATCAATATTTGAGGTAGGAATCCAACGGATGTAAACCGAGCTTGCCGGATTGTTACATTCGGCCGGAAGCGGCAGGTTTTGCAGAACGCCAGTTTCCCAGTTGTCGTCACAAACAATTGCTCCGTTTGGAATGTCTGTCCAGAAATCCTGTCCGCTAAAGTGATATTGTACTTTCCAGTCGCGTGGGCCTGGATTGCTCGCGTCCGAGCGTTGTTTTGAGGATAGTTTGAAACTTTTATAGCCGGGCATTTTAAACTTTACCGACAAGAATTTGTTGTCGGCGCCATTATCCCAATTTTGCGAAGTAGCAGCAAAATCGTTTTCCAGAGTTCCGCTCGTAAAATAAATGTTGTCTTCGCTGCCGAAAGCATCCTCTTTGCGGATGTCGTAACCCATGTTTTGTGCGGTTCCCATGTTAGCGTTCAGGCTGTCGGTTCCGGTGTTTACCGGGAATGTCCAGCCAGTTACTACTTCCTGCCCAAAAGCAAATCCCGAAAGGCAGATTAAAGCAAATGCAAGTAATTGTCGTTTCATAAATTTAAGATTTTTGAAATTTTAAAAATGATTTAATTGTATGAATATTTGTTAATTATTATTTGTAAAAGCCGCTTAGCGCTTAGCGCAGTGCGCTCTGCCCTTTGTGCTCTGCCCTTTGTGATTTGAATTTTGTGATTTGTAATTTAATTTACTGTTGTATTTTCATCTCAAATTCAATAACTCCCGTTGCCACCGTGTCAGCATAAATTACTCTGACGATGCCTTTTTTTCCGCCGGCAGTCATAAAAGGAATGATGGTGCCGGTTAAAGCCCATTTGTATTTTCTTTTGCCCCACGCATCATCATACGAAACAATGAGCAGGCTGTCGTTGTGGGCGTTGTCGAAAGCTGCGTTGGTAACTCCGTTATCGGCGCGGATGTCGTATTTTGTATAGTTAAGCGTTTCCCAATCCGCCAGGTACGGGTAAAATTCAAAAGCGCCATTTTCGGTTTCTCCGGGCGACGAAAAAGTAGGGGAGGGTTTCAAAACACCGTTGTCTTCGGATAATTTAAAATAAACCAGCATGTCAACCAATGGTTGGTTCATCTGGGCGGTGTCCTGCATCCAGGCTTTCCCCACCGATGGCGCAAAGAAATGCCCATTTTCGGTATTTTCATCCATTCCCACAGTTATCGAAGGATAATGAAAAATCCCTCCAAAGGTGGAGTTGGGATCTTTGTAAACCGTAAGTTGGGTAAATGCTTCGAGGCGGTTTTTATCCATCACCGAAAACACCCATTTGGCCGTGTCTTCCACCCCCTGATAAAAAATTTTGGTCACCTCAAAACTACGCGCATTAAGCCCGGAATCAAGCACTGTGCGGTATTGGCCTTCCGAAAGGATTTTAATGGTAAAGTTGGTGATGTTTGCATCAAATCCTTCGGCTTTAAGTTTAAAAATCAATGGTTTCCCAATTTCGACGATCGCGCCGTTGGTTGTTGTATTTTCGGCTGCAATCAGGTTAACTGTCGGGGGATTCCTGGAGTTATCCTTTTTGCAGGAATTGAAAAAAAGCATCCCAACAAAGACGGGAACCATCAACACGACCACTGTTTTTGCTGTTTTCATTTTTGAAGTGTCGTTATGTGAAATTCGCATATCGGTATTATTTTTTGATGAATAATTTGTTTTTACTTTTTTTGATTTGAAGTGAAATTTGGGTTTGAAAAATCCTTTGGGAAAAGTCTCAGTTTAAATTAATTGGTCATAGGTTTTGATGGATTTAAGAATGTACCGAAGGTTTCTTTGGATCCTGTAATTTCAATGCCTGACCTATAAATCATTGTTCTGTATTTTTTGGCAAAGTTAAAAATAACCCGCGTTTTGGGATAAAACTTTTATTTTTTTCTTTGTCTTTTTGGACATTTTTTTGGCATTCTTAAAATCAAAATCGCCTCTTTTTAATACCGAAACAAACGATGCCGATTTGTATTTTAATTTTGGCTGGAATCAACACTTTTTTTTAAATGAAACGGCTATTTAAAAACAACATCAGCAATAATTGGCCAGATTCTTCAGATTTTGTTTTGTCCT
>CAIYZW010000047.1 GCA_903930725.1 uncultured Bacteroidota bacterium | reverse complement strand
CTTTTTTTTTCGGTTAAAAAACTCAAGGTAAAAATCCATGCCTTTATCGTAGCTCTCATCAAAAAAATGTAGCTCCTTTTTTCTGGGAAGGAAAATATCCGGATGTTTTGCCAGATGATGCCACATAGTGGAAGTTCCGCATTTTTGTGCGCCAATGATTATAAAATCAGGTTTTTTACGGCTTTCCATTTTTCGGGATAAAAATCATGAATGATAAGTATAAGTGGAAAAGTGTTCAAATCGTGCCAGTTGGCCCGCAACATAGTCAATATTTTCGGCAGACCAGGTAAAATCCAGGCGGCTTTTGTGTGGGTTTGGATAAATCACTTTTTTGCAGTTTTCGATAAATCCTTCCGGCACATCAAGGTCGAGAAACCTGAATAATGAAGTAATGGATTCCTCCGGTTTCGCCAAAACCTGTTCATGGTACATATCATGCCAATCCACGCCATTAATGGATTTCCTGATTTTGTCGGTCCGCTCGATACGTTTAATAAATTTTTCGATGGCAATCCTAATATCGCCTGTTTTTGGATTTTGCGATTTCCTAAAAAGGGTGCTGATCATGTCGTAAGGGTTGCGCATTACATGAACGTATTTTACCGGCAAGCCAATTTTCAAACCAACCGAGTCGAAAACTTCTGGCTTTTTTGAAAAAATATTTGAACTCCCACCGCCTTTTTTATCTCCAATAACCAGAAGTTGTTTAAATCTCCCGTTCCATTCGCCGGGTATGGCGTAAGAATAATTGTTCCAAGTACGGCCGTGTTGTGCAAATTTGAAAGCGTTAAAAATTATCATCGGGAAAATCTGCTCTTTTGTCAACCCTTTTTTCAATAATTTCCCTACATGAAGCTCATGCGAAATGGCTGTATTAGGGTGTGCATCAATAATTGAGCCCACGAGGCTATGGCCGCTGAATGGGTAGCCAATAAACATGCAGAAATATTTTAATGAGCCATAAAAAGCTTCGTTCATTTCGATCTCATTCATCATTTGGTTTTGTAATTTGTGACGACTGCAATTTTCTTTTGAAAATGATAAAATTTTAAAAATTCGATGTACCAGTGGTACCAAAGGTCGTAAGCTTTAATCCAATTCAGGTTTTTGGCAGATGAGGCAAGAACTTCGCTAAAATTCCAGGGTTTAAAATTTGCGTAATAATGAATGATTTTGGCATCTTCGATGGTAAGATTCTCTTTCTCTTTGATCATTCTGGCCGCCCTTGCCCGGTAATTATAGCTGGTATCCAATAAACTGATTTCGTTGTTAAAATACTGGTTTATAATCAATTCGTCGGTATAAGTAAGATTATTCCGGTTCCATAATTCTGGCTTAATCATTTCAATCAAACCCTGGTAATTGTTTTGGTTCAATATTTTAGTATCAAGAAGCATAAACCCGGTATTGATTGGATTTTCGAGAAAATCAGTCCGTTTATTATCATGCAATTCGGCATTAAAAGTAGTGCCATTCCTGCCTTTTCCTTTATAAAAACACAACTGAGCACTTGCATAAAACAATTCCGGAAGATTGAATATTTCTTCGATGGATTTTACAACTACCATGTCGCTGTCTAAAAAAAGCACTTTTTGGTAATCTCCCAACCTGAAAATTTCCAGCGAGAAAAATCGGGCACCAAGGTTTTTAAATTTCGGAACTTCAGCGGCAAGCAAATCAATTTGCTTTAACAATTCGCCGGATGGTTCAATAAATTTCACACTTTTGAAAAGATTTAAATCATTAATCATTTCGGCAGGTAAATCATTGCAAATAAGCACGATATCACCATCAAACCAGGAATTATTTTTTACGAAAGAATAAATCATGGTCATCGTCCACTGGAAATAATTTTCGCTGGTCACAGTGGCAAGGCAATATTTTGATTGGGTGTTCATAACAAAAAAGCTCTTATCGTTTCCATTTCGGAATTTCAAAACCTAAAAAGCCGAAAAGTCGTTCATTGTATGGTTTATAGAACTGATGAATTTCCTGAGCCACCTTCTGATCTAATTTTATCGGATAATTAGATTTTCGCTCCCAAAGGTGGTCCATCTCAGGAAAAGCACTGATATTGAGGTGGCTGCTCACTTTTTCCAATGCCGTCCCGGGGGTTTTGAAATAGTCCTCCGCAATTAAAACTAAGAGTTGTTCCCGATTGAAAAACTTGAGCAAATGCAAAATCTGATCAATGTACAAGCCTCTTTCAAAAATGTCGAGTGGTTCCTGGTGCCGGTTAACTTCGGAATTACAGGCCAAATAATATTTAAAAAGGTGCGAAAAACCAATGTTTTCTATCGGTTGGCCTGCTGATTTGTTGAATTTGTAAGCTTGTTTTAACAAACGCCCTTGAACATGGCGCATGTTCCAGTTTGAAAAAGCGCGCTTAACAGGTTCACGCAAGATTACAATCAGCCTGAAATCAGGATTATGATTGAAAATTCGCTCATGGCAGGATTTTTCGTAAAAATAGGAAGTTGATTTTTCACCCTGGACTTTCTCAGGAAATTTAAAAATCGATTGATACCATTCCGTTCCTTTGGTGAACTGTTGTGTAAAGTAATTTAGTTCGTTACCCGGTGTAAAAACATCAGGATGATTTTTCAATTCAAAAATAAGCGTGGTTGTGCCTGATTTGGCCGCGCCAAGAATGAGAAAGTCAGGTTTGCTCATGTTAATCTGGTTTTTAACAAGAATAGTTTATGCCGCAAATGGTGATGTTTTAAAAAATCAAAATACAATTGATACCACAATTCATAGGCTTTTACAAGATTCATGTCATTTTCAGCAGCTAAAATCATCTCCTCAAAATTCCAGGGTTTGTGTTGACGGATAAAATGAATTATAAAGGCATCATTTATATTAATTTGCTCTTTTACAGCGATTTGTAAAGCATTTTTGGGTCTGAAATTGTATTTTGCATCTAAAATCGTAAATTGATTACGAAACCAAAAATTCATTACCATCTGATCGGCATGAAAAGTTCGTTTATTACTCCACAATTCAGGATCAACCAGATTAACTAAACCCTGATAATTACTGGTAGTAATCATCTTTTGATTAATAAATAAAAAGCCTGAATTGACTGGCGTTTCGATGAAATCATCGGAGGCTATATCAAAAGAAACCGCTTCGTAATCAATTGCATTTCTTCCTTTGCCTGAATACCAGCACGATTCAGGGCAAGCTGCCAGTGGAATTTCGCTGGCAAATAATTCCTGCAATGATTTCACGATAATCATGTCGCTGTCGAGAAACAGAACTTTTTCATATCCGTTCAGGTTGAAAGTCTCGATGGAATAAAACTGCGAAATGATATTTTTAAATTGAGGGACTTTATTTTTAAGAAAGTCGAGTTTCTCAAGAAGTACATCAGATGGCTGGATTAACCTAACTTGTTGAAACGTGTTGAAACGCGACACTGATTCCGGCGATAAATCTTTACAAAAAACCAAGATATCGCCTGCAAACCAAAGATTTGACTTAATAAAAGAATGAATCATCACCATGCTCCATTGAACATAGTTTTCGGTGGTTACCGTGGCAAGCGCAAATTTCCCTTCAGGATTCATTTGGTACCTGCTTCGCTTTTGGATACTAAATAATTTGTAAACAACTTCGCCGGAATCAGTTTAAAGTTTGAAAAACCCATGCGGTAAAACTTATCAACATCGAAGAAATAAAATGCGTACTCAAGCAGTCCGAGTTCTTCTTTCTTGCATCTAACTTTGTTGCCTTTTGCCTGGTTAACTTTGGATATTTCGGGATAACAAATCCGGGCAGGGCAACTATAAGCGCAGGCAGCATTGGCAAAAAGCATAATCCTGTTCTTTTCAGGAAGGCTTTCGAGAAATTCATCATCATCGTTCAAATCCATCGGAATTACCACATCATCATAAATATCAAATGCCTTCTTTACTTTTTCGACTGTATTCAGGTTTTTAATAATACTTGCCCGCAAGGTGTAAAGCGGGAAATTCTTTCTGATTTGTTTTGCCAGCTCATCGGAGGTACAGATAATTACATTACCGGTGCGATGGTTTTTTTCGAGAAACGGAAGGTTCTTTTCGAAAAGTTCCTCCGTATAAAAGTGGTTGGTGAGCGTAAGTGCAAGGCTTATTTTGCGGTTGTAGAGTGAGTCCAAATGCGTTTTTGTTAACGATTGTTTAGGATTGTAAATCCTGCCCCCGTAAAAATCGGATGGTTCGGTGGTACTGCCGAAAACAGTTTGAATTTGCTGTACATTAAGATAAATAAAGTAAAAACGCAGATAATTCAGGATATCCATTCTCGGGCCAACCCATCTTCCTGAAACAGAGTAAGTATAGTTGGGGTTTTTAAACATTTCGTGCTTAACCTTAAGATCAACCACATTTTTGTACTGTTCTTTCATCTTTGCCGCTCATTGCTCTTTTAGGCTGTAAAAATAGTTTAAATTTAAAATGAAGCATGTTTTGAGTTTAATTATGCTGGCTCCTTTCGTTAAACAAGGGCATTTTTGCTTTTAAAAATAATAGGTTGTATGTTATTTTACCGCAAATTTCATAAATTGGAAATTGCAATTTATGAACCTTTTATGCCCGTCTTCAATAATTTTATTGACATTTTTCCGATTCAAAAACTATTTTTGTACCGTTTTTAACTACATAACAACAAATGCCACAAG
>CAIYZW010000046.1 GCA_903930725.1 uncultured Bacteroidota bacterium | reverse complement strand
CCGACATGGGCGCATATTGATTGTGACCTTGTTTCATGTAATAATTTACAAGGCTGATGAGTTCGTTAGAAATATCAAAATCAGGGAAGCCTTGCGACAAATTGATGGCGTTATGTTGGCTAGCCAATCTCGACATCACAGCGAAAATAGAATCGTCGGTGTGGGGTTGTTTACTTTTAAAAGTACCTGGGAAAATCATTTTGCATTTTTTGGCAAAAGTAAAACACTTCTGCAAGATTAAAAGAGAATATTAATGCCTTCCCAATTTTTCTTAATGATTGTTAAGAAGGGTAGTGGACAGGCGCCGAACATGCAGGCGCAGCTGGCAGCTTAATTGAAACTGCCAGTTTCATCCTCAGGTTTTACTATAGTCCCAGATGTCTCGAAATCACCAATCTTTGGATTTCAGAAGTTCCTTCACCAATCTGAAGAAGGCGCTGGTCGCGGTAAATCCGCTCCACATCGTAATCTTTCATGAGCCCGTAACCACCATGAATCTGGACGGCTTCATCGGCAACTTCCTTGGCAATCTCCGAACAATACAATTTTGCCATCGCCGCTTCTTTGCCAAATGGCCGGTGATTGTCCTTTAACCAGCAAGTGCGGTAAAGAAACCAGCGGGCATGTTCGATTTTCATCGCCATATCGGCTAATTTAAAAGCAGTTACCTGGAATTTCGAAATCGGTTTTCCAAACTGCCTGCGTTCCTGCGAATATTGCATGGCCAGGTCGAAAGCGCCCTGTGCCGCGCCCAAACCCATGGCTGCAATCGAAAGCCGCCCGTTATCAAGCGTCGAAAGCATCATTTTTGAACCTTCGCCAACTTTGCCAAGGAGGTTTCCCTCGGGCACACGGCAATCGTCAAAAAAGAGCTGGGCCGTATCCGAAGCGCGCCACATCATTTTGCCATGCATGGGTACTTGTTTAAAACCAGGTGTACCGCGTTCGACGATGATGGTGGAATATTCCTTTTTACCATCATCGAATATTTTGGTAACCGCTTGTACCGCCGAGCCTATCGAAATATCAGCAGAGCCGTTTGTGATGAAAATTTTGGAGCCATTAATCAGCCATTGACCATTTTCAAGAACAGCCGTAGTTTTTGTCCCGCGCGAATCGGAGCCTGCGTCGGGTTCGGTTAGGCCAAAGCCCCAGAGTGCTTCACCGGTGCAAAGTTGCGGCAGGTACTTCATTTTTTGTTCTTCGGTGCCGTAATAATACAGCGGCCCGATGCCAAGTGAGTTGTGTGCCGCGAGCGTGGCAGCCTGACTTCCGTCAACACGGGCAAGCTCCTCCACGGCGATGATGTACGACAAAGTGTCGAGGCCTTGTCCGCCGTATTGTTCGGGAAGGTACATCCCAAAAAGCCCGAGCTCGCCCATTTTTTTGGTGAGTGCCGGCGAAAATTCAGCCTTCTCATCCAGATCCTTTGCTACCGGACGAATTTCGCGCTCAGCAAAATCGCGCACCGTTTCACGGATCATATTTTGTTCTTCACTTAAATCGAAATTCATTGTTTGAGTATTTTTATTTTATTGATAAAATCTTATTTTTCAGCAGCTAACACAGCAATTTCTTCACTTTGAAGATGAATGAGCGGGGTGTTTCCATCAACCATATCTCCAACTTTGATGTTCACTTTTTCGATGACGGCATCACGCGGCGAAACGATGCTGTTTTCCATTTTCATCGCTTCCACGATCATCAGCAAATCACCCTTAACAACGCTATTTCCTGCCTCAGTGTTCACTTTAATCACTTTTCCGGGCATGGGCGAAAAAATAAGGTTGCTCACCGCGCCGCCAGGGCCATCAATGCCGGTGTAAACATCTTCTTTAATTAAAAGGTCGCTGCGGTGAAGGTTAAAAATGTGGCCGTTGCAACTTACAAAGGCATTTCCGAAATTATCGTGTGAGATAAATGCTTTAAAAATCCCTTCCTTAGCTTTGATGGTTATTTTGTTTTCGCTAAGATGGGCAATCTCGACGAGGTAGCTGTTGCTGCCGATGATGACTTCCGAAATGTTTGATTTGCCAGGATAGACCAGAACATTTTGTGGCTTTCCGTCCATCGTAAACTGGAGTTCCTGAATGTCGCGCCAATGGCCGATTTGCCTCCAGATGGTTTCGTTTTTGACCGGATTTTTATAGTTCAGAAAGTACAAAGCATAAGATGCGATTGGGGCATCGTGATGGATGATGTGCTTTTTCTCCTCAGAAGCTTTGAGGATTTCTTCGATGTGGTCGTCGCAAAATTTGGTGGAAATATTATTCTGGATATAATTTTTCTGTTGAAGCAGCTCGATGAGGAAACGTGTGTTGGTTTTGATGCCGTGGATGATGTAATCTTTGAGGACTTCGATCATTTTGTGGCGTGCGTGTTCGCGGGTGTCTTCCCAGCAAATTACTTTGGCAACCATCGGGTCGTAAAAACTCTGGATAGCTGCGGCGGAGTTGGTGCAGGAATCTATGCGCACACGCTTGCTTTGCGGCTGTTTGTAGTAAATCATTTTGCCAGGCGAAGGCATGAAATTGGCCGATGGGTCTTCGGCATAAATCCGGCACTCGATGGCATGGCCGTTTTGGACGATGTCGGACTGCGAAAAGCTCAGCGGGTTTCCGGCAGCGACTTTTATTTGCTCAACAACCAGGTCTATTCCGGTAACCAGCTCGGTAACCGGGTGCTCCACCTGGATGCGGGTGTTCATCTCCAGAAAATAGAAGTTCAGATCTGTATCCACCAAAAACTCGATGGTACCTGCGCTGCAATAATTCGTCTCTTTTGCAATTCTTACTGCAGCTTCACCCATTTTAAGCCGGACTTCGGGCGTAAGTGTTGGTGAAGGCGATTCCTCGATAATCTTCTGATAACGCCGCTGTATCGAACATTCCCGCTCGAAAAGATGAACCACGTTTCCATGTTTATCGCCCATCACCTGGATTTCGATGTGGCGTGGTTCTTCGATATATTTTTCGATAAAAACCGTTCCATCTCCAAAATAAGATTTAGCCTCGCGTGAGGTGGATTCGATGACATCAGCCAGATTATTCAGATCCCAGATAATCTTCATTCCTTTACCTCCACCGCCGGCAGCAGCTTTTACAAGGATTGGGAGCGGAATTGTTGAAGCAAGTTTTATCAAAGTTTCGGTGTCGCCGGTGATGCCTTTTGTGGTGGGAACGCCGATTTTCATCACAAATTCACGCGATTCGATTTTGTTTCCCATCAATTTGATGGAGTTGATGTCGGGGCCGATAAAAATTATTCCTGCATCTTCGCAAGCCTGCGCCAGCAAAGGGCTTTCCGATAAAAATCCATAGCCGGGGTGGATGGCGTCGGCACTAGTTTCGCGGGCAATCTGAATGATTTTCCCAACATTCAGGTAAGTTTCGCTAAGTTCCTGATAACCGAGACAGTAAGCCTCATCAGCAAACGAAACATGCCATGAATCTTTATCAACTTCGGCATAAACAGCCACCGTTGAAATGCCTAATTCCCGCGCTGCACGTATGATGCGGATGGCAATTTCGCCACGGTTAGCCACCAGAATCTTATCGAACAGCTTAATTTTTTGCTTCATGTTTTTTTTGGTCAAATTTATAAAAAATTCCTTGCCTTCACTTCCCCAAAATACAAATTCCCGGAATGTTCTTTCAACCT
>CAIYZW010000045.1 GCA_903930725.1 uncultured Bacteroidota bacterium | reverse complement strand
TTTGTGCGCGCTGCCTGCTACCATGAAGTTGATGGTTTGGATAACGATTTTTTTGCCCACATGGAAGAAATTGATATGTGCTGGCGGCTAAAACATCTGGGCTATAAAATTATGTTTTGCCCCGATTCAAAAGTTTATCATGTTGGCGGAGGAACGCTTCCTAAAATATCGGCATGGAAAACATACCTCAACATGCGCAACAACAGCACAATGCTTTACAAGAACCTGAGACGCGAACAGGTTTATCCGGTTTTTATTAAACGTTTCTTTTTAGATCTGGCAGCCTCGTTCAAATTCCTTATTGATGGTGGCTTCAAGGATTTTGTAGCTGTATCGCGGGCGCATTTTGGTTTTTATTTCTCATACAGGAAAAACCGCGTAAAAAGAGCAAAGATTCAGCACCGGCATGTTTCGCACATTTACCAGGGAAACATTGTTTTCGACCATTTTATGAAGCGGCTGAAAAGATTTTCGCATTTAAACCCGGAAAAATTCAGCAACTAAATTCCGATAAAACTCATCAAAGCCAGGCGATACGAACTTAGGCCAAAACCTGCAATGCTTCCCCTGCAATAAGGCGCAATAAACGAAACATGCCTGAAATCTTCCCGTGAAAAAATATTCGAAATATGAACCTCCACCACCGGAGTTTTGATGGCTTTTACTGCATCGCCAATGGCAACCGAGGTATGTGTGTAAGCAGCGGCATTAAGGATAATTCCATCAGCCGAGAACCCGGTTTGATGAAGTTTATCAATAATTTCGCCTTCGATATTCGATTGAAAATAGCCGATTTCCACACCGGGGAATTCATTTCGTAGCTCCTCAAGGTAAGCTTCAAAATTCATTTCGCCATAAATTCCCGGTTCGCGGGTGCCAAGCAAATTCAGGTTTGGGCCATTGATGATCTGGATTTTCATAAACTACTTTTTTGGCAAATTTATAAAAACGAAATTTATGCCAATCAAAAAATTAGAATCCTTCACAAAATCAATAAAATGCGGCACTTTGGGCTAACCGGGTGAGACGGCTGAGTTGAAAATCAAAATTTCAAACACCGGGCATCGGCAGTTTTGCAATTATGCTTTATCTTTGCCGGCAAATAACCAATAGGGGTGCCCTAAATTTACGGGCTGAGATCATACTCATTGCACCTGATCCGGGTAGTGCCGGCGTAGGAAAAATGGTTCCATTGACCTTTATCATCCTCTGTTGATTTTTAATTCAAATCGTTGAACTTAAAAATCATCAACATGAAAATTTATCAGTCGTTAACATTTTGTATTTTATTTGTTCCTTTTCTGGCCTTTCCGCAGTTTTCGATTATGGGAAGTGTAAAAGATGCCAAAACATCCGAAAACCTTGCGGGTGCACATATCATTATCGAAAATAGCTACAGTAATGCGGTTTCAGCGTATGACGGGGTTTTTGTAATTGAAAATCTGAAACCGGGAACTTATCTCCTCAAAGCAAGTTTTATGGGTTATGAAGATTTTTCGCAGGAAATCAATCTTAATTCCAACATCCAAATTGAAGTGTTGATGAATCCAAAAGCAATTTTGGAACAGGAAATCGTGATTTCGGCAACTCGGGCAACCACAAAATCACCAATGACTTACCAGAATATTTCGAAAAAGGAAATCAAAGAGGTCAATCTTGGTCAGGATTTGCCGTTTTTGTTGAGTAATACAATGAGTGTTGTTTCAAGCTCGGATGCCGGCACCGGTGTAGGTTATACCGGGCTTAGGATCAGAGGTGCAGATATGACCCGGATTAATGTAACAATAAACGGAATTCCGCTCAACGACCCCGAATCGCAGGGTGTTTTTTGGGTAAATATGCCTGATTTTGCCAGCTCGGTTGATAACGTTCAAATTCAGCGTGGAGTTGGCACATCAACAAATGGTGCTGCAGCATTCGGCGCCAGCATCAATATACAGACTCTTCAGCTTAAACCGTTGGCTTACGCCGAAATAAACAGTTCGGCCGGAAGTTACCGCACTTTTAAAAATAATGTCAGTTTTGGCACCGGCTTGCTCGATGGAAAATGGGCAATTGACGGAAGGCTTTCTAAAATTGGTTCCGACGGCTACATTGACCGCGCCAAATCCGATCTGAAATCTTTTTTTGTGAGCGGAGGTTTTTATAGCGAAAAATCCATTTTTAAGGTGAATGTTTTCTCAGGTAATGAAATTACCTATCAGGCCTGGAACGGCGCGCCTTCTGATAGTCTTGAAAGTAACCGGACTTACAATCCATCCGGTGAATTTATAAACGATGATGGCGTACTATCTTATTACGACAATGAAACTGATAATTATCAGCAGGATCATTACCAGTTAATTTATTATCATGTAGTTAATAAATATTTTAACCTAAATGCAGCACTTTTTTATGTAAAAGGTTTTGGTTATTACGAAAATTACAAAATGGATCAGGAATTCTCAAAATATGGCCTCGATAATATCTTTATTGGCGCCGATACAATTTCGAAAAGCGATATGATTTGCCGGAAGTATTTGGACAACGATTTTTACGGAGCTACGTTTTCGGCCAATTACAACAGCCTAAAAAAGACTCAGGCAAGTTTTGGCGGCAGTTGGAATCATTACGAAGGGGAGCATTTCGGCACTGTAAACTGGGCCAAATATGCCAGCAACGGCAATACCGACCGCCACTGGTACCAAAATAACGGCACGAAAAACCAGTACAATATTTTTGCAAAGATAAACATGCAGTTTACCAAAAAACTTAGCATTTACGAAGACCTGCAACTTCGCGGCATCAATTACTCGATAAATGGCACCCACGACGATTTGAGTAACATTTCGCAAAAGCACAGTTTTATGTTTTTCAATCCAAAATTTGGCCTGCTTTACGATTTTTCCCAAAACCAGCAAGCCTACTTTTCGGTTGCAGTTGCCAACCGTGAGCCAACGCGCAGCGATTACCGTGATGCCGACTATAATCACCTTCCTAAGCCCGAAAAACTCACCAATTTTGAAGCAGGTTACAGTTTTAATTCCGGAAGCATAAAACTCTCAGCCAATTTATTTTTAATGAATTACAAAGATCAATTGGTGCTAACCGGCGAAATTAACAATGTTGGAGCACCCATTTTTACGAATGTTCCCAAGAGTTATCGGGCAGGGATCGAATTGTTGGGTGGTGTAAAAATCTCTAGTAAAATAAAATGGGAAGTTAACGCAAGTTTTAGTAAAAATCAAATCAAAGATTTTACCGAATTTGTTGATAACTGGAGCTTTCCATATGCCCAACTGAGCAATAATCTTGGTAAAACCGACTTATCATTTTCGCCTGAAATTATTGCAAACAGCACTTTTACTTATGAGCCGGTTAAAAAGCTTTCGATAAACCTGGTTACAAAATATGTTGGAAAACAGTTTATTGACAACACTTCAAACGAAAACCGAAAACTTAATCCATATTTTGTAAACGACATCCGGATTAATTATTCATTTACATCCAACCTTGTGAAGGATGTCAGTTTTTATCTGCTCATCAACAATGTTTTGAGCGAGAAATATGAAAGCAATGCATGGGTTTACCGCTACTCTTATGAAGCACAGGAATACGCGATGGATGGCTATTTTTCGCAAGCTACCATTCATTTTCTGGCTGGTATTTCGCTGGGTTTTTAACTATGGTGCTTCTTTTCGGTTTCCATCAAGCAATGGAGTTGATTTTTCTTGCGTTCACTTTCATTTTCCGTATGGCCTAATACGGACACTAATTAATGCTTTTGCTAAACAAAGAAGATACTAATGTATTAATATATAGTACGTTAACCAACTTGGCATAATAAGTGAACTGATCTTTGCTGCCTGATAAATGGAATATCCTGCAAATAGCACCTCAACAAAAGTTATATGAGAAATATGATGCTCCAGAACTACATTAAAACTACTTTCCGAAACCTGATCCGGAATAAAGGTTACACGGTGATAAATGTTTTGGGTTTGGCGATTGGTTTGTCGGCCAGTATTTTAATCCTTTTGTTTATTGTAAAAGAGCTGAGTTTTGATAAGTTTTTTAAGGATTCTGAGAGGATTTATCGAATTGCTGTAAAAGGGCGGATGTCGGGTGATTATTTTAACATTGCGCTTACGCCTTCACCCATGGCACCCGCGCTTAAGCGTACTTTTCCGGAGGTCGAATCGGCAGTACGGCTCCGGCAATGGTCGCAACAATCGCTTTTTGCATACGAGCATAAGATGTTTTACGAAAAGGGTGTTTTTTTTGCTGATTCTTCATTTTTTGATATTTTCGACTTTAAACCGATCATTGGCGATTTAAAAACTGCGTTGTACGAACCTTTTTCGGCGGTACTTACCCGGGAGTTGGCAATGAAATATTTCGGCACTGATAATCCAATCGGCAAAATTCTGAAAGTTAACGACACTTTCCAGTTTAAGGTAACGGCAGTTTTAGAGGATATCCCTGAAAATACCCACCTGAGGTTTCCGTTGCTGTTGTCGTGGTCGTCAATTAAAAAGATGAACGACAGCAGGATGGATGATAACTGGGGGTCGCTTGGATTTTACACCTACATCAAACTTACCGAAAATACCAATCCTGAACTCCTTGAATCGAAAACAAAGACATTTATCTTCGATAACCTGATTTCGCAGGCTGGCGAGGACAGCAACCGGTTTGAAAAAGTACAGGTCGAATTTACGCCCTATCTTCAACCAATTGCCAGTATCCATCTTCATTCGAACCTTATGGCTGAACTCTCAGCCAACAGCGATATTTCGTACGTTTATTCATTTTCGGCCATTGCCGCATTTATACTGCTCATCGCTTGTATTAATTTTATGAACCTTACCACAGCACGATCCGCAAAACGGGCACGCGAAGTTGGCATCAGAAAAGTTCATGGCGGTTTTAGGTCGCAACTAATTACTCAATTTATCGGCGAATCGGTGATATTGAGTTTATTGGCACTGGTAATTGCTATAATTCTTGTCGAAATTACCATGCCTGTTTTTGGTGAAATGATAGGACAGAATATCAGCGAAGATTTGCTCATAAATCCATTGATGATTCTTTCATATATTTTACTTTCGATTGTTGTAGGTTTTGTTGCTGGTAGCTATCCGGCATTTTATCTTTCGTCATTTCAGCCAGTTAGTGTTTTAAGGCGAAATCTTACCAGGAGTTCTAAAATTTCGATGCTTCGAAATGTTTTGGTAATAATTCAGTTTTCGATTTCCATTTTCCTGATGATTGGAACCGGGATTATTTACAATCAGCTTAATTATGTAAAGAACAAGAAGTTAGGTTTCGATAAAGAGCACATCATGATTATTCAGCTCAGAAGTGAAAAATTGAGAGAAAAAACCACTTATCTCGAAAACGAATTCAGGAAATTAACTTTGGTAAGCAATGCGGCTGCCTCTACTTCAATTCCTGGTGAAGGATCGGATGGGACGGCGTATTTTCCGGAAGGTGAGAGTACCACCGACCCCTGGCTGATTTTCAATACTGGTGCGGATTACGGTTACATCGAAACCATGGGCATCGAAATTATTAAAGGCAGGAATTTTTCGAGGGATTTTGCGTCGGATACTGCCGGAATATTAATTAATGAAACACTGCTCAAAAAATTGGGTTGGGGCGATGATTGCATCGGAAAAAAGATGACGCCAGGCGATCCTGCCAGCAAATTTAAGTTTCATGTGATTGGTGTGGTTAAAGATTTTCACTTTATCTCGCTGCACGAAAAAATAGAGCCCTATATCATTTATCTCAGCCGGAATAACCTAAGGTCGCTGAGCATCAAATTTAAGTCCGGGGATCTGGCTGAAAGCATCGAACAAATCAGTGAAAAATGGAATGAAATGGAGCCGAATTTTCCGTTTGATTATACTTTTCTGGATGATACATTTGATGAGTTGTACAAATCGGAAAAACGATTGGGGAAACTTTTTATCTATTTTTCGATTATTGCCATTTTCATTGCTTGTCTTGGCCTTTTTGGCTTAGCCTCCTACACTGCCGAGCAGCGCACCAAAGAAATAGGGATCAGGAAAACATTTGGTGCAAAAACTTACAGCATTGCATTTTTGCTCACCCGCGATTTTACCAAATGGATTCTGTTGGCCAATGTTCTGGCCTGGCCATTAGCCTATTATTTTTTGGGTTTATGGTTAGAAAATTTTGCTTTCAGAATTAGTATTGCTGCTCAATGGCAGGTTTTTGTTTTATCAGCCATTATTTCATTTGCAGTGGCCATCTTAACCGTGTCATTACATGCCATTAAAGTTGCAGGTTCAAACCCCGTTAATGCACTTAAATATGAGTGACGGAGCTTAAAAAGCCGAAAGAGCCAGCTTTTTTATGATTTTTATTCTAAAATAATTGAGCCCTCCGAATATCCGTTTTTGCTACGCCCGCATGCGAACAAACTGTGTATCATAACGAACACTTTGAATTGAGTACCCCTTTCGGGATGCTTGCAATGGTTTGATATAAAATTGTTTACGGAGCATGGCATAATTAGTGATTTACTGTGCTTACGTTTTTCATGGTGGAAAAATCAATCATTTGGACAAAAGAAAAATCATAAAATGAGCATTATAAAACTTAATAACATTCATAAATCATACATAATGGGTTCCAACAAGCTCCATGTGCTTAAAGGCATTGATCTGGAGCTCGAAAAGGGCGAAATGGTTTCAATCATGGGGTCATCAGGATCGGGAAAATCAACACTTTTAAATATTATTGGCCTTCTTGATAACCACGACCAAGGCGAATACTGGCTCAACGGAATCGAAATGAAAGGCTTAAGCGAAACAAAAGCAGCACATCTCCGAAACCAGTACATTGGTTTTGTTTTTCAATCATTCAATCTGATTTCTTTTAAAAATGCTATGGAAAATGTGGCCATGCCACTTTATTATCAGAAGGTTAGCCGCCGCAAACGAAATTTGAAAGCGATGGAATATCTCGAAAAAATGGGTTTAAAAGAGTGGGCCGAGCATTTGCCCAACGAACTTTCGGGAGGCCAGAAACAGCGAATTGCCATTGCCAGAGCTTTGATTGGAGAACCAAAAGTTATTCTTGCCGATGAACCTACCGGCGCGCTCGATTCTCAAACTTCACTCGAAGTTATGGACATCTTAAAAGAAATCAACGATTTGGGAATCACCATTCTCATCGTAACTCACGAAAACGATATTGCTCACCGTACCAACCGGATTATTAAGCTCAAAGATGGCATTATCGAATCAAACGTTAAAAACGGTAAATCACACGCTTATTCCGAAAACTCAATGGCATTTTAAGTTATGTTCGACCTCGATAAATGGCAGGAAATATTCAGCACAATTAAGAAAAATAAGCTTAGGACTTTTCTTACTGGCTTTAGTGTTGCCTGGGGGATTTTTATGCTAATCGTTTTGCTGGGTTCAGGTTATGGGTTGGAAAACGGCGTTAAACGCGAGTTTGAAGGCGATGCCGTTAATTATATCTCCATCAACAGCGGAATTACGAGCCTGCCTTATCAGGGAATGAAAGCTGGGCGACCGATTCGTTTTACCAACGAAGACCGCACCATGTTAGGCGATATTGACCTGGTTGATAAAAGTTCGGCACGCAGCTATGTTTTTGGTAATAACACCATCTCCTATAACAATGAATACGGAGCTTTCGATATTTTCGCCGTTTCGCCTGAATACGTTAATGTTGAGTCATTAAAACTGGCCAATGGCCGCTATGTTAACAATTACGACATCGAGAATTTCCGAAAAGTGGTTTCGTTAGGAAAAGTTGTAAAAGAAGCCCTTTTTAAAGATAAAGACCCTGTTGGCGAATATGTTAAGATAAATGGTGTTCAGTTTCTGGTGGTTGGGTGGTTTGACGATCCGGGTGGCGACCGTGATATTTCCAGAGTTTACATCCCCATAACAACTTCCCAGCGTGTATTCAACCAGGGAAACACGATCAGAAATGTTTGCCTCATGCTCGAAAATACCGACATCGAAGCAAGCAACAAAGTTTTAGATGAGGCAAAATTGCAGCTTTCGTCAAAATATAAATTCGATCCACAGGATACACGGGCATTGTTCATCTTTAATTCGATCGAAAATTACCAGCGTTTTATGGATTTGTTTGCCGGAATCCGTTTGTTCATCTGGATTATCGGAATCGGAACCATCATCGCTGGTATCGTTGGTGTGAGTAATATAATGATGATTGTTGTTAAAGATCGCAGCAAGGAAATCGGAATCCGAAAATCAATGGGAGCAACGCCTTGGTCAATCGTTAGCCTGATTTTACAGGAATCGGTTTTGATAACGGCTTTTGCCGGCTATATCGGCCTGGTTTTGGGAGTTGGCCTGCTCGAACTTGTTTCAAAATTCCTCCCTTCGACTGATTATTTTGCAAATCCCGAAATTGATTTCAACATCGCCATCGGAGCAACGATGATTTTAATTATTTCGGGTGCCATAGCAGGCTTTGTTCCCGCCCGCAAAGCAGCAGCAGTTAAACCTATCGAAGCTTTGAGAGACGAATAGGGGGGAGGGCAGAGATGGTGCGACAGGGCGAATGGGAGATGGTGCGACGGGGCGAATGGGAGATGGTGCGACGGGGCGAATGGAAGGATGGAATTATGAGAAAACGGAAAATTCAACAATTCGACAATATGGCGACTGTAAACTGCCGACTGGCGACTTCTTCTGCGCTCTGCTCTTTGCTCTTTACGCTCTGCTAAA
>CAIYZW010000044.1 GCA_903930725.1 uncultured Bacteroidota bacterium | reverse complement strand
TGTGTTTGAGTATTGCATAGGTAGGTTCCGAAAAATCATCAATCAGATCAATAGCTGCATCAAGGTCGTTGATGTTGTTGTAAGAAATTGTTTTACCGTTGAGCTGTTCAAAAACCGAATTCAGGTCGCCAAAATAAACACCTTGTTGGTGTGGGTTCTCGCCATATCTTAAAACGGTGTTTCCCGAAATGCTTTGTTTAAAAACCGGCAGATTAGCTTCCCGGTTGAAGTAGGAAAAAATGGCTGTGTCGTAATGCGATGAAACGTTGAAAGCCTGTGCAGCAAAAAATCTTCGTTGGTCAAGGGTGGTAACTCCGTCGTTTTTTAGGAGCAATTCGAGCAAATCGTTGTAAAATTCAACCGAAGGAATAATGACAACATCCTCGTGGTTTTTAGCGGCAGCGCGGATAAGGCTGATTCCTCCAATATCAATTTTTTCGATAATATCGGATTCGTCGTTGGCGGATGCCACTGTTTTTTCGAACGGGTATAAATCAACGATAACGAGATCAATTTCCGGAATGTCGTAACTTTTAAATGCTTCGATGTCGCCGGGATGATCGCGGCGGCCCAGGATTCCTCCGAAAATTTTGGGGTGCAATGTTTTTACACGGCCGCCAAGTATCGAAGGATACATCGTGATATCTTCGACTGGCGTGGCTTCGATGCCCATTTTTTGGATAAAATCGTACGTTCCGCCGGTGGAATAAATCTTAATCCCAAGATGATGCAACGCGCCAACAATATCCTCAAGCCCGGTTTTGTTATAAACCGAAATTAACGAAGAATTTATTTTTTTTGGGTGAGCCATCGCCGTGTTAAAAAAGTATCTGATTTAAAATAAAACATTTAGCATTTAAAAGGCGGCAAAATTAGAGAAAAAAAGGATTGTTTTCTTCTAAAATATTCGACCAGCGAAATAATTTTAGTCGAATGGGTTATGAAATTTTTAAATGGTTTATCACGATTCAAGATTTCTTAATATTACTTTTACAGAAATTTAGATAAATAAAACGTCCAATGTTTTTAATCATAAAACTTATCAGAGAAAGCTATTTGTTTGCAATACAAGCAATTATAGTAAATAAAATCCGCACCATCCTTTCACTTCTTGGGATTTCCATCGGAATTTTATCCGTTATTTCGGTACTAACAGTTTTCGATTCGCTCGAACGAAGCGTAAGGAGCAGCCTTAGCGAACTTGGTGACAATGTGCTGTTTATCCAGAAATGGCCATGGGCGATGGGCGGCGATTATCCCTGGTGGAAATATTTAAACCGCCCTGAACCCACCTATAACGAGATGGAAGAAATCCAGCGACGCAGTAAGGCTTCTGAAGCTGTTGCCATGATGTTTAACACCCGACGGACAGTTAAATACCTGAACAACAGCATGGACGAAATTGGGATTTTTGGTATCTCGCATCAATACGATAAAGTGATGAATGTTAACATTGCAAGCGGGCGCTATTTTACAAATGTCGAATCTATGGCCGGCCGAAATGTTGCCATTATTGGATCCAAGGTTGCCGAAAATCTTTTTCCAAACATGGACCCTTTGGGCAAAAGCATTAAAATATTTGGAAATAAAGCCACCGTTATCGGGACGCTTGTTTCGCAGGGCGACGGCTCCTTTGGTAATTCAACCGACGAACAGGTTTACCTGCCATTGAACTTTGCCCGTAATTTTATTAACACCCGCAATGTTGGCGGAACAATTATGGTTAAGGCCCTGGCCAATGTATCCAATCAGGAACTTATTGACGAGCTTACCGGCATCATGCGCTC
>CAIYZW010000043.1 GCA_903930725.1 uncultured Bacteroidota bacterium | reverse complement strand
GGAAAAGCACTTTATGCCAGCGATATGGATTTCCCCATCCAGCAGGAAGAATTGATTTTTATTGGAAACGGCCTTGGCACAAAGATTACCAGCCAAAGCGAGTATGCCTCCACGCTGGCCTCATTTTTTGGAAGGGTAAATTACGATTACAAAGGAAAATACTACCTCTCGGGAACGCTTCGCCGTGATGGTTCCTCGCGGTTTACCAAAGAAAATAAATGGGGAACCTTTTATTCACTTTCTGCCGGTTGGGCGCTGAAAAAGGAAAACTTCCTGAAGGATGTTTCCTGGCTCGAAAATCTTAAACTTCGTGCCGGCTACGGTGCCATCGGAAACCAGGAAATCGGACTTTACGCCTACAGCGACAGGATTTCGCCATATTATGATTATCCTTTTGGAAATGTTGCCAACAGCGGGTATGCACAATCTGCCCTCGGCAACGATAATCTGAAATGGGAAACCAGCTTCCAGTATAATGCTGGCATTGATGCCGAAATCTGGAAAGGTGCACTTTCATTTTCGCTCGATTATTTCTACAAAGTCACCGAAAATATGCTCGTGAAAGCGCCCAATCCGCCATCGGTTGGTTATGCCGAATCTGCCTGGATCAACAGCGGATCGGTGTTGAATACCGGCGTGGAACTTGAAGCGCTTTATCGCCAGCCCAAACAAAAATGGGGCTATTCAATCGGCGGGAATCTTACCTTTTTGCACAATGAAGTCCTGAAATTAGATGCCCCGCTTTTTGGCGGAAGAGTTGACACAGGAATTTTTGCCACCAAAACCGACGTGGGGCAGCCCATCGGCGCATTTTACCTGCTCGAAATGGATGGCATTTTTCAAAACCAGACCGACATCCTGCTTTCGGCCTTTCAGGGCGACAACATTAAACCCGGTGATGTAAAATTCAAAGATCAGAATGGCGATGGATATATTGACAACAACGACCGCAAATACCTGGGAAGTGCCATTCCAAAACTCATTGCCGGCATCAACCTGGCGGCCAATTATAAAAACTTTGATGTGAGCCTGTTTTTCCAGGGCGCTTATGGCAATAAAATTTATGTCCAGGTAAATCAGGATATCGAAGGATATTACCGCGGATTTACCGTAACCCAGCGCTATTTTGATGAGCGCTGGACCGGCGAAGGAACTTCAAACACCCAGCCCAGGGCATCTTGGGTTGCTAAGTCGAACAACGCCAGACCTTCATCCCGTTTTCTGGAAGATGGCTCATACCTTCGGTTGAAAAATCTTCAGTTTGGATACACCATTCCTGAAAATGTACTTCAGGTAACCGGTTTGAACAATGCAAGGATTTACGTTTCGGGTACAAACCTGCTAACGTTTACCAAATATCCGGGGCTTGACCCCGAAATGACCGTGAGCGATAACTCAAAAGGCGAAGGCGACCGCGCAGATGGAATTGACTGGGGAACCTATCCATCGGCTATGACGATAATGTTTGGAATTGATATTACTTTTTAATCGGTTACAGCTATGAAAAAGAAAATAAATAGTGTTTTTTGCCGCATTGGGCAAATTGAACAGAAAACCCATAAAATTAATCTTTTGCGTTCTTTCAGATTATTATTTGTAATCACGATGATATCTTTGAGTTCATGTACCGATTTCCTGACCGAAGACCTTAAAGGAACATTTTCGACAGATACTTTTTATCAAACCGAAAAACAGGCCATTCAGGCTATCAACGGCGTTTACAGCGCCATCACTTTTACAAATTCTGATAATACAATCTGGGTGTTTGGCGATATTGCTTCTGATGATGCTGTTAAGGGTGGAAACCCCGGCGACCAGTCGGAAATTACCTATATTGACGAGTTTGCTGCTGATGCAAACAACGGAATAATTGGAAATTACTGGACTTTTACCTATGCCGCAATCGCCAGAGCCAATAATGTTATTGCAAATGTTCCCGGTGTTCCGATGGATGAGGTGAAGAAGAATCAGATTATTGGTGAGGCAAAATTTTTAAGAGCATACTCCTATTTTAATCTGGTGAATATTTATGGGAAGGTTCCATTGAAACTTTTCCCACAACTTACACCGGCAACAATCCATGTACCGCTGAGCGAAGTGACAGCCATTTATCAGCAGATCGGACAAGATCTGACCGATGCCGCGGCTGTGTTACCCGTTTCTTACAGTTCAGGCGATTTAGGCCGGGTTACCCGTGGTGCAGCTTTAGCCATGCTTGGAAAAGCAAACCTTTATCAGGGCAACTGGACCATTGCCATCGGATATTTTCAGCAAGTCGAAGCTTTGGGCGTTTACAGCCTTTTGCCGGATTATGCCGCTAATTTTAAAATTGCCAACGAAAACAGCAGTGAATCCATTTTCGAAATTCAGCATCTTACCGGCCAAAACCCCGGCGAAGGAAGCGGCCTTAATCAATGGTTTGCGCCTTACACCGATGGCGGGTACTATTTTAATGCACCCACGCAAAGCCTGGTTGATGCTTTTGAAAAGAGTACAACCGGCGAAGTTGATCCTCGCCTCGATGCAACCGTTGGCCGTGATGGCCAACCCTGGCTGAACGGAGAAATTTTCAGCGCATCATGGTCGCCCACCGGATTTCTTACCAAAAAGCACCAGCAACCGCTTTCCGAAGTTTCGTCAACGCTTAAAGGCGATGGCGATCTCAACTACATTTACCTGCGTTATGCCGATGTTTTACTGATGAAGGCCGAAGCTTTTGCCGAATCCGGCCAGGCTGATTCAGCCCGGATAAACCTCAACAAAGTCAGGCAGCGCGCCCGTTCCAGTTTTAACGGAACACCTCCTGCCGATCTGCTGGCTGATATTACAACTTCAGATATTAATACGCTGAAAACAACCATCCGAAATGAACGCCGGGTAGAACTTGGCCAGGAATTTCACCGCTATTTCGACCTGATGCGCTGGGGAAAAACGATTGCTGAAACGGCTCTGGGATCCAATTTCAATTATGAGACTAAAAGATATTTTCCGATACCTCAAGCTGAAATTGATGCAAATCAGGGTATAAATCCGTAATGAGAATTCTTCTTAAACTGATTAACACCAATTTTAAAATAGAATAAACGAAAAACAAAAGGCAGGGGGACTTCATTTCCAAAAAACATTTGTATTTGGAGTTTTACATGGACCTGCTGATTTTAAATAAATTAAATGTACGTAACATGTGCGTACACAAAAATTAAATAATAAATAAACCAAATCTTCACAAGAATGAAAAATCTTACGAAACTGCACATGCTGCTGCTCACGATTTTAGTAGGCTCAGCTATGATTATTGGATCGTGCAAAAAGGATGATGAAATTGTACAAGGCGACAAAACCGCACTCAACGCATTGATTGTTGAGGCTGATGCCATTGCCAATTCTGCCACAGCGGCTGATTACCCACAATCAGCTATCGACACCTACAAAGCAACATTACAAACAGTTAAAACTGCTGCTGCTACACCACTTACACAGACCGAAATTGATAACCTGGTTGTACAGTTAACACAATCAATGGCCACTTTCGATGCTGCTGCTTTTGATGCCATTCCGGCATCCGCGCTTTTAATCGGATTAAGCTTTGACGAAGGCACAGGAACAACACTGACCACAGAAGGTAAAACTTTAACGGCTACTTTAACACCTGGCCCATCCGAAATTTTTGGAACCGACACACATATTCCTTCATTTATTGATGGGATAAGTGGTAAAGCGATGTATTTCAACAGAGGCTCACACCTCGAAATCAATGGCTACAATGCTGCCGATTTTTTGATTAACAAAATGTCAGTTGCTGTTTGGGTAAAACCTGACTCAACAAGACCAGGTAATTACATCGTTTCCTACAACTATTGGAATACCTGGAAATTCCAGATCCAGGAACAAAACAAACCATTTTTCACAGTTCACACTGTAGCTGGATGGACAGATGCTGACAACCAGCATGATTTTTCAGCTCCAAATGGCGAATGGACACATATAGCTATAAGTATGGATCTGGCTGCTGAAACACTTGATATGTATGTTAATGGCGTAAATACGATGCATTGGACAACGGTTGATAAACCTAATTTAACCGGAACACCAGCACCTTATGCTACATTGTTACCGATTTTGGTAGGTTCGTGTACCACCTATGCCGAAGCAAAAGCTGCCTGGAACTGGACATGGTCAGAAACTCCTGATGCATGGGATCATTTTGTTGGTGCTATGGATGAATTCAAAATTTACAACATCGCCCTCACTGATGGTCAGGTTTCGAAACTCTACAACGACGAAAAACCGTAATTGGTTGGTTTGGTTTTTTAATAATTTGTTATAGGGGAAGGGCTCAATAATTCCTGCTGAGTATTTGGCGGGGAATTGAGCCTTCCTCTTTATTAAGAATGGACGATATTCTGATTTTACCAAATAGTAAATTGGGACTGCTTGGTGGCTGCTGATAAACCATTCAAACAACAGTTGAAAGAATATTTCGGTGCTCTGCACCTCAATTATTCTAACGATAACTTTATAACCATCAATATTTTGCCAAGCTGTGGCTTGAATTTAAGGTGCAGAGCACCAGGATATTGATAGGAAAATCTCATGGATCTGATTACAAGGTGCATCGCACCGAAATATTGATTTTAAAAGGATTTGGGTTTCCATCAAGCTCTAAATAATCATGGCTAAATTGAGATTTGTTTCATTTTTTTTGATGGCTTTTTGTATTGGGTTCTCTGCAAAAAGCCAGCAATTGCACCTCAAGGTAACCGGAGACAGCCTTGAAGGTTTCCGTGTCGAATTGTTTGATGACAACCGGTTGTTAGTCACCAACACCGAAGAATTCTCCATCCGGTTTTTTAATACAGATGGCAGCACAACGGCACAAATAGCGACATGGAAAGGAGAAACCTGGACAGGGGATGAAGACCAAATCATGCTGTCCCGCCATTCATATTTAACCGAATTTGATGCAAATTTATCCGTAAACGTCAGTTATGAGATTGTAAACCAGAACGTGGTAAAAAAGACGGTTCAACTCTTTCAGCCATCCATGACTGATTTGTATTATATTTTAGAAGAAACTTCCCGCCCGCCTAAAAAGCCGTTTAAATTTATAACCTTCGAACACGACAACTTTCCCGGAGGTTTCGTTCACGAGATGTATCCCGCCGCAGGTTGGGTTACTCCGGAAAATACCGTAGTTGGTTTTTTAACAGATGCCGGCTACCTGAACCAGTTTACGCGCACCACCCGCCGTCGTTTCAGTGGAAGGGGAGGTGGTTTTGTAGGCATGAGGTTACTCCCGGATCCCGAATTATATTTTGTTTCAACTCCGGAAGAGCAGGCTCAGAAAAATGATTATGTCCGTCAGACTTTTGGTGAAATGTACAACCTGGATGCAGGAACCACGCGTATTGTTGATGCCGGAAGCAACTATCAGAATGACGGAAATGTTGATGTATTAAAAAATGACACCATGATTTCGCTGATCTGTCATCCCGGTGGCAGGGCAGGTATCGAATTTATCGCCCCATTTAAAGATCAGAAAATTTATACCATTTCTTTCATGTGCAAAGGCAACACTCCGCTGGCGCTGAAACTTTTCAGGATGCGCAAAGGCGTAAAAACCACCGAACTCGAAGAAGGCGTAAAATATATTGATAATTTCCCGGCAAACGAACAGGAATGGACACTTTTTAAAGGAAGTATTCTGATCCCCTATATCGGGAATGATTCGGTAACCATGTTCATTGGCACACAATCGGGCAAGGAATCCTGGTTGCAGATTAAAGACCTTGAATTTACCGAACATCAACCACAAAAAGAAGCTTACAACCTGCTTCCGATGGGGAAATCCATCGAAAAAACAACCTATATTTTTATTGAGCCTTACACAAACCACAAAGACTTTATGATTTCTGCACAAACCCGGCTGGCTGAAGGCAAAGGCTTCGATGGAACACAGATCGAAAAAATGCTGTACGCCAATTTCAACATGCTCACCTGGATTACCTCCGTGCATGACATGACCCCTTTTAATGTTCCAAACATGAATTATTCGCCCGACATGTACAACCGGGATTCGTTTTTCTCCACGGTTGCGACCTATAATGAAGACCTGAATCTGACAATCTGGGAACAATGGGGCAAAACCCAAACGCCACAGGGTGGAATTGGCACCATTATTACGCCGTACATGGGAAGCATCGAGGCCAAAGACAACGAAGCCACCATCGAATGGCTGATCTGGGCGATGCTGAACAAACGCCGCTTTGGGGTCAGTCTGCCACAGGATAAAATAAAAAAAGCCGTCGGTTATGTTTTGAATGAATTCGACGCTCTACACGACGGCATCTGCCGTTCGCACTTTTCACTCAGCCAGGTTGATATTGTTGATTTCAACCCAAAAACCGACCGTCTTGCTGTAAATCAGGGAATGTTGGTCATCGCGCTGCGAACCATAAAAGAACTCGGGTTTGAGGTATCGGAAGCCTACATCGAAAAAGCAGAACAGGAATACCGGAATTTTTATGACCCGCAACGGAAACATCTCCTTTTCGACAGGAAATATCCTGACATCATCACACTCACCGATCTGGAGCCTGAGTTTTTCTCGCTCTGGCTTTTCAAGAGGCCAATGTTGACGGATGAAATGGTTATTAATCACCTTGATCAGATCCCCATTCTTAACAAAGTGACTGATTCGCCCCACCCGGAATTAGGAACCACCGCTCCTATTTGTGTGCGTCTTACAAACGATAGTATTGGTTTTGCCTACCTGTCGGGTGATTACCAGCCTTTCGAAAAATTCGGCGAAGCCAATTATAGCAATGGTCAGAATGACGGCTATTATTATAACGGAGGAAGCTGGTTGCGCGCCGAATATTGCGCCTATGTTGTCGGTTTGAAGCATGGTTGGGAAAAAGCCGAAAAACGCATGGAAAACCGGATCTGGGCTGAGATTAACCTGAACCCGGAATGGCCTTTCAGCAAGGAATTCATCCCTACCAAATGGACAAGCACCGATTCCTGGTGGGTATCTACAAAGGGGCTTTGCTGGAATGTCTTCGTGCTAATGGCCGATGAAGTCGCCGGAATTCGCAAACCTGAAATGGACCCCGACTATCAAAAGCAATAAACAGCGAGGCAGTTTTGTAGTCGTTCGTTTATTGATGAGACAAGTACATAGTTGAAAACCTACCAGGTTTTAAAAACCTGTTAGGTTTAAAATCAATCTGTTACAATGATTAAAATGAATTTATGATAATTCCGGACTTCTATAAAAATTTTTTAAAATGAAACGAATTTTACTTTTAATACCGCTTTGCATTTTTTTGATGCAATCTTTCGCGCAGCCGGGCCAATTAAGCATTTCAAGGATTGATCTTATGCCCGATTTGCCAACTCCGCTTCAGATCAGAGACTGGAACGCGGTAACCGTGGATTACGACAACTTCGTTTTTGATCTTCAAAAATCAGGACAATACCTGCCGCTTTCGCGACTTGGAACTGCCGGTGAGTATAATTATCCTGATAATATTCCACTTTTTCTCGATTCATACGTTGGCGCCGAAAATCATCTCAACCAGGCCGAAGCCATCAATATTTTGCCGGCAATTGTGAGTGCATCATGTGCGGGTATTGATAAAAGCAACCAGAACGGCCTGAATTGGGTTGCCATGAGCAAGGATTTCTTTAATCTTAAAAATGGACAGGATGTCTATCTTAACAGTTATTCGACAACTTCCGGTGACGACTGGTGGTACGATGTGATGCCCAATGTTTATTTTTATCAGTTGAAAGCGTTGTACCCCAATGCTGCGCCGGAATTCAGCAGCCAGTTTACAACCGTTGCCGATCGCTGGCTTTATTGTGTAAACCAGCTTGGAGGAAGTACAAAACCATGGACACCTCCCAATATGAATTACCGGGCATTTGACCTTAACACCGGACTTCCATTAACCAGCGGCGTTCCGGAACCCGAGGCAGCCGGAAGCATAGCCTGGCTGCTCTACAATGCTTATCTCGAAACCGATAACCGAAATTACTTTGAAGGCGCTCAGTTAGCGATGGATTTTTTAGGGAGTTTTGAGACAAATCCATCGTATGAATTGCAGTTGGCTTACGGAACGTTGGTTGCTGCACGCCTGAATGCTGTCGAAGAAACCAATTATCCGGTTCAGAAATTGCTCGGTTGGTGCTTCCACCGTGGCGACCTCAGAGGATGGGGTGCCATTGTTGGAAACTGGGGAGGTTATGATGTTTCGGGATTGATCGGCGAAGCCAATGATGGCGGTGCTGATTATGCTTTTGTGATGAATGGCTTCCAACAGGCTGCGGCGCTGGCGCCACTTCCCAAATACGACAAACGATACGCCCGTGCCATCGCCAAATGGATTCTTAATTTAACCAATGCCAGCAGGTTGTTTTACTGGAACGCGCTGCCTCAGGATCATCAGGATTCTTATGCCTGGGCTTCGGCCAATGACCCAACGGCCTGCATTCCGCACGAAGCGATGAAGGAAGTTTTGCAGGGAAAAACACCTTTTGCCACCGGCGACGCCATCGGAGGCGGATGGGCGGCAACCAATTTATCGCTTTACAGCGGTTCAGGTGTTGGCTATCTTGCGGCTGTGGTAAAAGCTACCAATATCCCCGAAATCATTCAAATTGACCTCAATAAAACCGACCTTTACGGTGATGATTCCCTCGTTTCATATCTCTATTTTAATCCGACACAGGCTAACAAACAGGTTCTGGTTAATCTGCCTCAAGGCATTTTCGGGGTTTACGAATCTTTAACCGAAACCGTCATACAAACTGCTGTTTCAGGATCTTTTCAGCTTTCAATCCCTGCCGGAGAGGTAAGATTGATCAGGTTGTTCCCTTCAGGACTGCTTCCTGAAGCCCACAATGGCCGCCTTTTTGCCGGTGATGATGTGCTCGATTATCATTACCAGTACGATTATACCGAAAACCTGCGGATTAAGGCGCTTTCGACCGATAAAAATCCTTTGCTGGTAAATGTCGGGTTTACGGCTTGGTGTGAACCCGGAAATGTAAATCCGGGTGATGATGTACAGTTTGAGTGGTTTTTGGATGATGTCCTTGTTCCCGGCCAGAACCAGTCGCAGGCAACACTGACTGCACCCTCGCTTCCTGAGCAACTTGTCCTCAAATGCAAAATCAGCTATAACGGTCAGATTGCCATTGACACACTTAATTTGCAGGTTGTGGTGCACATCGCTGTTCCTCCGGTTGTAAATGGAATTGATGCGGCAACAAAATACACCGCAATTAACGAGAATAATACCTTCATGGCCTCAGTAGTTCCGGCGCCGGGTGAATTTCTTCAATACTTGTGGAGCGCAACTTCGGGCGTTTTAAACCAAACCACTGGGAATACGGTAACCTGGCAAGCTCCAGGAAATCCGCAGGTTGGAACCATCACCTTAACGGTCACTAACCAGGACTTGCTTTCGACAACAGTTGCGGTAGGTGCGCTAGTGAAGGACACAAGTTTCGCGGCACAAACCCCGCTCATCTGGTACCCTTTTGATTTCAATAACTTGAATGCTGTTGCTGATAATTTTCATGCCACCGTTTCCGGAGTATCAAAAACAGATGACGCCCGCGGCCTGCCTTCGTTGGCATACAGGTTTACGGCAGGGCAAAACATCATCTTTACCGAAAACAACACCGACCTCAATTTCAGCAACGCGGTAAGTTTAAGTTGCTGGGTAAAATGCGAACAACTCAACTCCGAACGGTTTATCATCTCCCATGGTTCATGGCAGCAGCGGTATAAACTCTCCATTACTCCCGAAGGCCGGTTCAGATGGACAGTAAAAACAAATACTGGTGTTTCGGACCTTGATGGTTCATCACCAATCGAATTGAACCGTTATTACCATGTAACCGCGCTTTATTCCGGCTACTCGATGGAGCTGTATGTTGATGGTGCCCTGGATACATTTAAAGCTTTTTCAGGAACAATTCAACCTTCGACAAAACCATTAACCATTGGCCGGATGGACGATGTGGAAACACTTTACGCCCTCCGCGGAAGCGTGGATGAAGTAAAACTCTGGGATAAAGAAATTCCGGTTTCGCAAATCGAACAACTAAAAAACCAGTGGGCGACCCCCGCCGGAATTGATGAAAATGAAGCAGCCATCAGGTTTTATCCAAACCCCGCTAAAAATCAGTTTTATATTCAACTTACCGGCAATATCCGCGCACAACAAGTTTCTTTAATTGCCCTGGATGGCCGAAAAATCGCCGATTATCCGGTCGTTTATCAGGATTCACCCATCGTTATTGATGTTCCTCAGCTTTTATCGGGAATTTATTTTTGTAAAATCCTGTTGGAAAATGAAAAGATGATTATCCAAAAAATTGTTTTCAGCCAATAAGTGTAGCTGATTTAAAATTCCCCGAAAACTATCACCTCCTTTTACTTTCAGTAAAGTACACCAATAGATCATTTACTGCCGATCTTTTTGACCGATTTTGGATAGAAAAAATGATTTATCGAAATTTTCGGAATGAATTCCGAGTTTTCTTAAAACATGCGTAATATTCTTAAAACCAGGTATTGGTGATTTTTCAGGCAACGGATTTTCAATTTTTATAGAATCGCTCAGTTTTTATGCGATCATTAAAACTTACTTTTGCCCCATCAAAAAATGAACTGTTTTTCATCAAAACTCATTTTTTATTGTTTGATTGTCACGGAAGGGAATATTCCTTTCGCTAAATTATTTGTCAGAATTTTTATGATCAACTTCGAAAAATTTGAACTCAGCAACGGTCTTCGTGTAATCGTTCATCACGACGAATCAACGCCAATTGTAGCCATCAACGTGCTGTACAATGTGGGCGCCAGGGATGAAGATCCATCCAAAACGGGCTTTGCACACCTTTTTGAACATCTTATGTTTGGCGGTTCGGTGAACATCCCCAAATACGACGAGCCACTCGAAAAAGCCGGTGGCGAAAACAATGCTTTCACCAACAACGACATCACCAATTATTACCTCACGCTGCCGGTGCAAAACATCGAAACGGGCTTCTGGCTTGAATCCGACAGAATGTTTCAACTGGCATTTTCTGAAAAAAGCCTCGAAGTGCAACGTAACGTGGTTACGGAGGAGTTTCGGC
>CAIYZW010000042.1 GCA_903930725.1 uncultured Bacteroidota bacterium | reverse complement strand
TTGTTTTTTCCGCCAGGCTGGCATTGGTTTTACCGGTTCGAGCGGTATTTTTCACAATTTCCGTTCGGAGGACAGTATTTTATACTTGCCGGCTAACGGGTGTTTTTTTTTAAATAAATGAAGTCTTTGGTACAAATGACTAAACAACAGAATATTAAATCAGGGAATATCATTAAGCCATTTACCTCATTGAGGTTTGTTTTTGCCTTTTTTATTTTTCTTCATCACTTTGGTCTGACTTTACCTGACGGCCAAAGGAATTTTCTATTCAGATTTATTCCAATCGTGCCCGAAGCATTTATCGGTGTAATATACTTCTTTGTTTTGAGTGGTTTTGTAATCGCTTACAGTTACCAGAAACCCATCAACCAAAAGCAAACATCCGTAAAATCATTTTTATCCTTACGTTTCGCCAGGGTTATTCCATTGTACCTTTCAACATTATTTGTGGCAGCAATTCTAAAAATAACCGTATTTCAGCAGGAAATTACTTTGGAAATGTTGCTTCAGTTTATTGCCAGCTTTTTTCTTGTTCAAAGTTTTATCCCTGATGCTGATTACTATTTTGCTTTCAATTCGCTGTCGTGGAGTATTTCTACCGAGTTTTTCTTTTACTTCATGTTCCCGCTTGTTGTTTTCTGTTTGCCAAAAATGAAAGTGTGGCTCAAAAAATATGGCATATTTCTGCTTTTACCCGCACTTGCTTTGTTACCCCCATTGTTTCCTGAAAGCACGCATCATTTCTTGTTTTACATAAATCCATTATTCAGGATTGTGGAATTTCTTGCCGGCATTTATCTTTTCAACGTTTTTGCAAAGTTTAAAAAACCAAATTTTAGTGTTGTTGGCTTGAGCCTGATAGAAATTGCATCTGTAGCGGTACTCCTTGCCTTCATTCTGCTCTGTGAAGATATCCCCTTAGTTTACAGACATACTTTTTATTATTGGATACCGACGGGAATTCTGGTGTTTGCCTTTTCTTTTCAAGCTGGGTTCTTATCACGAATATTATCGGTTAGATGGCTGGTTTATTTTGGGGAACTGAGCTTCGGATTTTATTTATGGCAGTACATTATCGTTTTTATGTTCAATTTATGGAATACCCAATACCTACACATCTCCAATAACTTAATCGTCTTGATTCTGGATTTTTCCTTAACAATCATTATGAGTCATTTAACTTTTAAATGGATTGAAAAACCAGGAAAAAAATTCATTCTAAAACAAGTAAATAAATGGTAGCAAATAATTTCAACGCAAAAGAATTTCGTTCAAAACATCAAATACTTTTCTTTGCCTTATGAAACCCAAATATTACTTAGGTTTGCCAAAAGTAAAAGACCTGAAAAATGAGTTCTGTTTTCAAGTTACCCAATGTGAGTGACGGGGCGAAGCATTAACCGGAAAGCACTTCTTTTACAAGATAATGGGTTGCATCTGACATCGGAAAAGTTAAAATACATTTACATTGAATAATCAGTATTGTCATGGATGGACAGTCGAAAAAGTATTTCTGTTTTTCGGAATTATTTGGGGGATCATCATGGTATTTCTAACACCGCCATTGGAGGTTCCGGACGAACAGGCTCATTTTTTCAGAGCATATCAAATCTCTGAATGTACACTTTTTCCAGAAAGTGACAGTATTACCCTTGGCGGATATTTACCGGCATCTTTAAACGATTTTCATGATATTTGGGCTAAGGTAGTTGTCGAAGAAAAGGGAAAAGCAAAAGTTGAGGATTTTCGTCAGGCCTTAAATATCCAGTTAAATCATTCCCATGAAAAATTTATTAATTTTCCCAATACAGCCCTTTATTCGCCGATACCACATCTTCCACAGGCTTTTGGAATACTTATAGGGCGCCTGATCAATCTTCCGGTAATTCTGATTTTTTATCTGGCAAGATTGTTCAATCTGGCTGCTTTTTTGATTTTGCTTTATCATGCGATAAAAATAACACCTGTTTACAAATGGCTGTTTTTAATGCTTGCGCTCATGCCAATGACCATTTACCTGGCCGGTTCGATGAGTGGTGACGCTTTGACGATTTCGGCAGCTTTTCTTTTTTTCAGCCTTATCCTGAAAAATGCCATCGGAAAGGGTAATGAGGTTTCACATGCTGATTTTTTTGGATTGGTGGCATTAATGATTATAGTATCGTTGTCTAAAAATGCATATTTTCCGATAATCCTGTTATGGTTTGTCATCCCAAAAACAAAATTTGGACTCATAACGAAATACATTTTAAAAACGTCTGTAT
>CAIYZW010000041.1 GCA_903930725.1 uncultured Bacteroidota bacterium | reverse complement strand
CCCGTTTACTCCCTGGTTGATGGTCAGGTGAATAGTCTGGTGGTAGTCGCTTGAAGGAAACAACCTGTTCTGGGTGTCAATAAATCCGAGTTTGTATCGGTATGGTTGTATGGCCGGGTTTGAACCTAAGTCGGTAACCATTGGGGTTGATTCATAACTAACCGTGTCAATCACTTCATAAACATTGGTTTCATCAGTTTCCTTATAAACCAGGAAATCAGCAATGATGTCGGTAACAGGTTTTTCCCAGATGATGATATTATAGTTTGTCAGGCTGTCCACCGACACCATACAGATCGGGGTTTCAGGAAAAGGAAAAATAGAAAACACCTCACTGGTATCATTCACCGAAGACTCGAAAGAATCTATGATCCTGACCAGGCATTGTTCTGAATTCACGTTAGGGGTGATCCATTCGTAACTGCCTGAATTGCCAATTGTAACTGCATTATCTATATTTTCCCATGTTATTCCGTTATTTGTCGAATATTGAAGAAAACAATCAGGTGTGTACACATCTTCAACTGTCCATGTGATTGTAAACGGTTTGGATGCATTTACCAGCTCACCCGCGGATGGTGAAGTTATGGTGTAAACTGGTGGTTGGATTATTTTGAAAAGCCCGCTAAGGCCAAATTCAGTAGGATCCGCCGTATTATAAAGTTTCAGGATACATGAATCTGAAGGCTCAGCTGCAAAATTCAGATATTTGCCAACCCAATAGGCAATAATGTTTTCTTCAACAGGTACAAAGGTCTGGCCGTTATCGGTGGAGAGTTCTGCATTTAAGAGATTGATATCAAAAACGGTTAAATCCCAGATTACATAAGCATTACTGTTATTATAATATTCTTGCCCCTCTTCCGGATTCCATATAACAATTGGTGCAACATAAACCGTAAACGGACCATCACTTACATCTGTTGCAGCCGGATTGGAAACGTCAGTAATTCTTAAAATAGCATTTTCAGTTGAGGTGTTAGGAACAAATACCGATGCAGCGCCTCCGTTTGGCGCTGAAGGAACCTGGCCAAAAGGCCACCAATCGGTTCCGCCGTTATACGAAAACTCGAGAGTTACCACGCTACTGAGATTGTTTCCTGTCCAGGAGGCGATTTCAGTTCCTCCATAATTCCACACTTCACCGCCATTCGGACTTTGTAAAGTTAGTGTCTGAGCCTGCACGGCTGAAGTCAGAAATAATGAAAAAATGACTAATCCCGAATAAATAGCCAGGCGATAGCTTGATTTGTAATACGTTTTTAATTTCATTTTATTTAATATTTAAGTTTTACTTTATTGATGTTTAATTTAAAAATTTAAACATAAATGCGTCATTTAGGTTCAAAATATTTTCAAAAACACACTCAATTATTTGATTCTTTTCTTTATCCCCATTTATGAAATGCTAACGTTTGATTACAACTTTCCGGGTGTTTTTGCCTTTATCATTTATTAATGTCAGCAGGTACATCCCTTCATTTAAACCAAAGGTATTAATCACCCGCACCTGATCTTGTTGAGCATCATTGAATTCGCCGGAATAAAATGTCCTGCCCGTTAAATCGCTCAAAGTAAGCCTGACCATCCCGCTCATGTTTTCGCCAAACTTAATATTGATCTGTTCATCGGCCGGAGTTGGAAAAATGTTGAATTCGGTTTCAAAGTTTTCATTTATTGATACCGTGCTACCCGTTGGAGCTACATTGGAAAAAATACTGCTAAAATCATCCATGCGTAATGCCGGATCGCACCCTGTAGGGTGTTCAACTTTAATCATATAGGATACTGCATCCGGAGGTGCATTAAAATCGCTGTATGAATTGAAACTTGCCGAAACTGATGCAATTTGTTCGTAATTTCCCGCAGCCGACTGCCGTAAAATTTTGTACGAAGAATAATCAAACCCGACATAGGAAGTCCAGATAAGGTTCCAAACCCCGTTTACTCCCTGGTTGATGGTCAGGTGAATAGTCTGGTGGTAGTCGCTTGAAGGAAACAACCTGTT
>CAIYZW010000040.1 GCA_903930725.1 uncultured Bacteroidota bacterium | reverse complement strand
GTATGGGTGTATTTTGGGGCAAAAATCCGAAAACTTTTTAATACAAACGTTACATATTCAAAAATATACTTTTGATAATAAGAAGAATCTACATTTTACGCTGGTTATGAAGGTTGAAATCGAAACGAAAACCTAATGTGTAAACGTTAAATTCACTATTTCCCTGGTAGTTTTTGCTGTTATCGAGTTTGCATTCTAAATAGATCATGGTTTTTGGGCTGAAATAGTATTCAGATCCTATCACCAGGTATTTAATTTCGAAATCGTCGGAAACATAAATTGAGTTTTTGTTGGGGTTTTGATAATTGAACCCGCCCAATAAAGTAAAATTTCTCCCGGCGAGATATTTTGCAAAAAACTCGAATCCACGGGCATAATAGCCATTTATCAGGTTTGTGTCGTTCACCATAAGATGTTGAAGATCAAAACCCTGAATATTGTAGGTGAGGGCTAAACTAAGCTGCTGATTTTTAAACCTGATTCCAGCAATCGAGCTAAGGTTGTCTTTTTTTGAGCCAGAGATAATATTCATAGTTTCGGGGCTAATTCTCGAATTGTAAATGGCGTAACCAATTTCTAATTCATTGGTAATCATTAAAATAACTGTGCCGCCATAATTCAAAATATCGCCTGTGAGCTGGGTTTGTAAAGCAAGTTTCAGAGGGCCGGATTTATTCCTGAAAATTACTGCCTTTGAAGCCCGCCCCAGGCCTGTTTCGCCGCCATCGGTGCCCAAAAGATAAGTCCCGCTTGCCTGGCCACCAAAAACGTTAAACATATCTGTCCAACCCGAAACATCATAATATGCACTCCATTGTTTTCCAACGGTTAAGGTTCCATATTTCTTAAAATTTATGCCAAAAAAGCCAAGTCTTGTGTCAAATGCATTTTTTGAGTTGATGAATAAATTCTCAGTAACATCAGGTGAAGTAACTGCCCCCTGATTGAAGGTGTAGTTATTTTCGACAGTGTTTACTGACCATTCTGATTTTACAAAAAATCCGATCCCGTTTTCAAGTTTTTGATTCAGGAACAAACCAACCCTTGAGCCATTATTCTGAATTTCACCATTCGATTGGTACAAAGCAAGCTGCGTGCAGAATTTTCCATAAAAACTGGCACTATCAACAAACTGGATTTTTTGAGCAAAACCAGGAAAAATCGAAAATACTAAAAACAAGATAATCAGGTGGTAGCGAATTATTTTCATCAAAATACAGTTATTTAATTATAAACCGGACTGTAAATAAATTTCATTTTTTTGTACTGGTAAAAGTAGAAAAAAAGTTGCCTTTTGAGCAATGAATCTGAAAATATTTCGTGATAAATAAATTATCTAAATACCTTTGCAGTCCTATATTTTTCATAAAAAAACATTCAATTTTACTAAGATGGATTCAAATAAATTTGGCTTTTTTACACGTGAGGTTCACGCCGGCGAAATCGAAGATGAATTGGGCAGTGCTGTTGCCCCGATTTATCAGACTTCGACCTTTAAATTTAAAAGTGCTGATCATGGTGCAGCCTGTTTTTCGGGCGAAGATGATGGCTACATTTACACCCGTCTGGGCAATCCAACAATTAATGCTTTGGAGCAGGCAGTGGCCAATCTCGAAAGCGGATACAAAGGAATCGCCACTTCATCAGGCATGGCAGCAATTACGACGGTTTACCTGGCTTTTTTGGGAAAAGGCAAACATATTGTAAGCCACAATGCTATTTATGGGCCGGCACGTGGCGTGATGGAAAGTGTTTTTGCCCGTTTTGGTGTCGAATTTTCGTATGTTGATACAACAAATCTCGATGAAGTCCGCAAAGCCATCAGACCTGAAACTACCATGATTTATACCGAAACACCTGCAAATCCAACAATTGCAATTTCAGATATCAGAGCATTGGCAGCAATTGCCCATGAGGCAGGAGTTCCGCTGGTTGTTGATAACACTTTTTGCAGCCCTTACCTTCAGCGGCCTATCGAATTAGGTGCTGACATTGTGGTTCATTCGATGACCAAATTTATAAACGGCCATGCCGATGTGGTTGCCGGAATGATTGTTTCATCCGAAAAAAAATATCACGATTTGTTGCACCCTGTAATGACAAACATGGGTTGTAACATGGATCCCCATCAGGCTTTTCTGGTTCATCGGGGATTAAAAACACTTGCACTCAGGGTGGAGAAAGCTCAGGAATCGGCGATAAAAATTGCTGCTTATCTCGAATCTCATCCAAAAGTAGCATGGGTTAAGTTTCCCGGATTAAAATCGCATCCACAGTTTGAACTGGCCAAACAGCAGATGGATGGCCCCGGAACGATGATTTCGTTCGAATTGAAAGGTGGCCTTGATGCTGGTAAAAGACTCATGGACAATGTAAAACTCATACTTCTTGCTGTTTCGCTTGGTGGCGTGGAAACGCTTATTCAGCATCCGGCTTCGATGACACATTCTAAAATGCCGGCAGAAGCTAAATTGAAGGCTGGGATTACAGATGGACTTGTCAGATATTCAGTTGGTATTGAAGATGTAAAAGATCTTTTAGCTGAT
>CAIYZW010000039.1 GCA_903930725.1 uncultured Bacteroidota bacterium | reverse complement strand
TTAATTTTGATATTCCTGAACCAGACGTCATCGCCGTGATCCTGCAGGCCGATGTAGCCTTCTTCGGCGGTATTTACAAAATCGGTAAAATCTTTAAATTTGCTGTTTGCGCACATCTCTTTCCATTCAGGAGTCCACAAATGGTATTCGAGCACATTTACACCGTTTACCCAATGAACCACAGTTCCTTTATAAACCATAATTTTAACCTCGTTCCATTCACCGGCAGGCTTTACTGCTTTTGGCTTTCCGGGGATAAGATCGTAAAGTGAGCCGGCCATGCGGTTTCCATCAACACCCAGTTTTGCGTCTGGATGGCGCTCGTTATCGAGAATCTGCATCTCCGGAGCCGATTTCCAGATTGGCTGATCGGGTTTTTCCTGGGCAAGGTAAAAAATGCCGCTGTTTCCACCTTCCGAAACTTTCCATTCGAGCGAAAGCTCAAAGTTTTTATACTTCTTCCTGGTGATGATGTCACCACCGCCACCGGCTTCACCTTTACCCGAACCCATCACATGCAGTACACCATCTTCAACCACCCAACCCTTTACGGGGAAGGCTTGCTGATTGTAGCCGCGCCATTCGGTGGTTGTTTTTCCATCAAAAAGCGAAACCCAGCCTTCTTCCTTTTTTTGTTTGGATTTAGAGGTAGCGCAAGCAAAAACTATAACCGCAATCATCATAAATACCGAAATTTTTAAAACTGTTCTCATGTCATTTATCTTTTAATATTATAAAATTTTATCCTGTTAAAACTGCCAACTGGCCACTGGACACTGGCCACTGGCCACTGCCAACTTCCTAAAGCGCCCACCCTTCGCGATACGTGTGACGGATATATTCCTGAGCAGCCGGTTTGGCTTTCATGGTGTCGTATTTTGTATCGAAATGTGGATGGCCTTTGATTACCGTAAATTTATCCGAATTTACAACCCTGATTTCGTCGGCATCGGTAAGGTTGGTAATTTCCATTTTTTCGCCGTCCCACATCAGTTTTCGTTTCAAATCCTGAAGCCTGATAGCCAGATTTCCCATCACCACTACTTCGTTTAACGGGCCGCTATAATCGAAGTTGGATGATGTTTTAACGCGGCTTTCGGGGCTTTCTTTGCATGCTCTTATCCAATCAAGCTCGTGTCCGCCATCCATGGCATTTTCGATTCTTCTGATCGAAGGCGCCGGGCGTTTGTAATCCTTTTGGAGGTTCTCCGGAAGCAGAATTGGATTCCTGCCATAACATTCGGTCATCAATTTGCCTTTTTTACCAACAAACAAAACGCCACCATTCATGTCGCCCATAATTTGTCCGTCTTTCAATTCTTCAGGACGAGGAGGCATCAAACCGCCATCGTACCAGGTAAGTTTTACGGGAGGGAGCTTAATTTTTCCAACTTTTCCGCGATCCGGAAATTCGTAATGAACAACTCCGGCATGAGGAGCGCTTTCGGTGTTTACCTGTGTTGAACTTCCGTGAATGCAGGTTGGATGTCCGAGTTGTAAAGCCCAGAAGGCCGGGTCAACAATGTGGCAGGCCATGTCGCCAAGTGCGCCGGTGCCAAAATCCCACCAGGCGCGCCAGTTCCAGGGTGTGTATGAAGGATGGTAAGGCCGCCATTTGGCCGGACCAATAAAACTGTCCCAATCCATAGTTGGTGGCAACGATGGTGTTTCACCGGGCCGCTCCAAACCCTGTGGCCAGATAGGCCGGTTTGTCCAGGCATGAACTTCTTCGATTTCGCCAATGGCACCATCCCAAATCATTTCGACAGCCTGGCGGATGCCTTCGCCCGAATTTCCCTGGTTACCCATTTGAGTGGCAACCTTGTATTCGCGGGCAAGTTCGGCCAGTTTCCTCGATTCATAAACCGTGTGTGTTAATGGTTTTTGAACATACACGTGTTTGCCCATCCGGATGGCGGCGGCAGTAACGATGGCGTGTGTATGGTCGGGAGTGGCCACAATTACGGCATCAATGGATTTGCCCATTTCGTCCAGCATTTTGCGGTAATCGCTGTACTTTTTGGCGGCAGGATAAGCTGCAAAAGTTGCTGCTGCATAATCCCAGTCCACGTCGCAAAGGCCAACGATATTTTCGCCGGCACAATGCTGCAGGTTTATACCTCCTATTCCACCAATTCCTACGGCGGCAATATTTAGTTTATCGCTTGGCGCTTTGTAACCTAAACCGCTGATGACTTTGCTCGGCAGAATAGTAATGCCGGCAGCCACAGTGGCAACATTGCCGATAAACCTGCGGCGGCTGATCATGTTTTCGTCATTTTCTTTCATCTTACTAATTTTAGTTGTTAATATCTGAATTCGATCATTGTTTTCATTTCGTTGCTCATGTAAGCCAGCTCAATAATTCTGATAACATCTCTTGCTTCCTCTGGTTTAACGGCCATTTCGGCATCATTTATCAAAACCTGGTAAACATTTTCGAAAAAGCCGGAATAATTCCCTGGCAATGTTGCCATTTTTCCATTAATCGGCGCACCATCCATTACACCAGCAAAACTACCCCAATCAATTTCCATCTCTCTTCCCCAGCCTGGATAATCCGGCATTTCACCATTTTTTAAAGCGGCCTCCTGCGGGTCAATTCCATATTTTACGTACGAACCAATGTTGCCATGGATGATGTAACGCGGACCTGGGATTTTTACCATCATACCAGCTTTTAAAATGGCCTTAAATCCATCATAAAAAAGATGAACATCAAAATAATCATCCACGGGACTTCCTTCGCGTTGTTTTCGGATGTCGGCAAAAATGCTTTTGGGGATTCCGAACAACTGCAAAGCCTGGTCAATCAAATGTGCGCCAAGATCGTATAAAACGCCTGAAGCAGCAAGGTTTTCGTCTTTCCAACCTGTCGGATTATAAACCGGACGAAATCTGTCGAAATGGGCTTCGTATTCTTTGATATCGCCCAAATATTTGCCGCCCAGAATATGTTTAATTGTTTTGAAATCGCCATCCCAGCGCCGGTTTTGATAAACGAAGATTTTCCGGCCGCAACTTTCGGCTGATTTTATCAACTCGTTTGCTTCCGCAGATGTTGGTGCAAAAGGCTTTTCGATGATTACATGTTTGCCTGCTTTCAAACATTTGGTGGCCTGAGAAAAATGAAGGGCATTTGGGGAACAAATAACCACAACATCAATTTCCGGGTCGTGAATGATATTTTCGAAATCTCTGACAACCTGAATGTAAGGATAAATTTCGCTGGATTTTGAAGTGCTTCTTTCGACAACTTTGCGAATGTTAAACCCCGGAAGAACGTGCAAAAACGGCGCATGGAAAACTCTTCCCGAAAGGCCAAACCCCACAATTGCAACCTGTATAATTTTTCCGGCCATTTTTAATAAGATAGCGACTTTAAGAAATGATGGCTTTTGGCGATGCTTTTGATTGGATCCATTTTGAAGGCTTCCTGCTCTACAAAAAAGTGCTTCATCCCTGCCAGGTCTTTCATTTTAAAAACCTTCGCATAGTTGATGATGCCATCACCGATTTCGGTGCATTCGCGGTTTGGTGTGTTGTCCATATCTTTGATATGCCACAACTCGAAACGGCCGGGGTACCTGGTAAAATATTCCTCGGGTTGATGGCCGCCATAAACCATCCAGAAAAGGTCAACCTGCATAAAAACATATTTGGGATCGGTGTTTTCGATCAAAACATCGTAAGGAATTTCGTTGCCCATTTTTTCAAATTCAAAGGCGTGGTTATGATATCCAAATCCTAAACCTGCTTCGCGGCACAATTTACCCATGGCGTTGAATTCGCCGGCAAGTTTTTTATAGTCATCAATAGTTTTCCGTTTTTCCTCGCCAAGATAGGGAATTACGAGGTAATTCATTCCTGCCTCAAGGTGGTCTTCGATAGCCGGGCCGATATTTTCGATACTTACGTTGCTGTGCGAACTTGTTGGAGCAAGTCCGAGGCCGGTCACAATTTTTTTGTATTCTTTTGGCGAATAACCGTAAAATTTACGGTCGCCATAACCAGCCGCTTCAACCGAATTATAGCCCGCTTTCCTGATTTTTTTGAGTGTTCCGGTAAAGTCGGTGGCTATTAAATCGCGTAAGGTGTAGAGTTGGATTCCGATGACTTTTGTCTTTGGAAAGGCCAGCAAATCGGAGGGAAGAATAATAGTAGCGGCTGCTGTGGCCGAAATGCCTTTAACGAAAGTTCTTCTGTTCATACTTTTCAGGTTTGGATAAACTTTTTATTAAGCGCAAATTTAGAAATTATTAAAGACCATTTGCCAGTTTAAGTGTTAAAGGCAGGAATATATTTTTTTTACAGAAAACCGAGTTGTTTTTGGTACTTCTCCAATCAAAAAAAAAATAAAAAACGGTTTCCCGGACATTTGTCTTATCTTTGTGGTCAAATGTTCCAAAATATGAAAGCAAATACATTAACCAAGGAGTTGGACGAGGCCATTAATACTTTTGCATTGGATGTTGAGCGCAAACAGAACCTCAAAACCAACATTGTAAACCTGACCTATCAAAAGTTTTTTTCGTTAAAATACCTCATTGTTCTGGCTATCAGAGATGGAATTCCGTTTAATCTCTTTAACATGATTAAACAGGTTACCCCGTTTACCGATGACGACTGGACTGCATTTCTGGGGCTGTCGGCAAAATCGCTTCAGCGGTACAAATTGCAAAGAGATTTCAGATTTAAGCCCATTCACACCGAAAAAATTATCGAAGTAGCCGAAGTTACCAATTTTGGTATCAGCGTTTTTGATACGCTCGATAAGTTTAAGCTCTGGCTGAATACACCAAATTTTGCGCTTGGAAGTTCAAAACCGATCGAGATGATTAAAAACTCGTACGGCAAGGAACTGGTTATGGCCGAACTTACACGGATTGATCACGGAATCTTTGTTTAAATGATTGTTTACCGCCTTGCACGAAAAAAGCATCCCGACTACCTAAATGGCAGAGGGGCAGCTTTGTACGGTGCACGCTGGAATTCGGCAGGAACCGAATTGATTTACACAGCTCAGAATCGTTCTCTTGCGATGGCCGAAGTAGCTGTGCATCTTACATTAGCCACCTTACCAAACGATTATTTAATGATTTCGATTTTTATCCCTGATGAAATCCAGATGAAAGAGGTGCCTTTAGATGTTTTACCAGAAGATTGGAATTCATTCCCCCACCCTACCTCAACGCAACGTATTGGAGATGAATTTGTCAGAGCTAACGAATTTTGTTTGCTTCGGGTTCC
>CAIYZW010000038.1 GCA_903930725.1 uncultured Bacteroidota bacterium | reverse complement strand
TCGGAGTAATTGCCGGTGCAATAGTCAGCCTGCCGGTTGTAAATTATTTTCACAATCATCCCATCCCTTTAACTGGCAAAACTGCCACGGCCATGCTCGAATTCAATCAGCAACCCATCATCCCGTTCGCCCTGAGAGCCGACATTTACATTGCCCAGGCCATCATTGTTTTCATCCTAACTTTCGTTATTGCTTTTTACCCGCTTTTATCAATTTCGCGTTTTAATCTTATTTCTGGACTTCACAGCTAACTTAACATTTAGGTATATGATTTGGAGAATTTCATGGAGAAATATCTGGCGCAATAAAGCCCGAAGCCTCACCGTAATGATGGCCATCGCAATCGGGCTGACCGGTGGGATTTTTCTGACAGGGCTGATGAACGGAATGTCAGCCCAGCAAACGGATGACGCCATCAGCGTTGAGATATCGCACGTCCAGATTCATCATCCGCTGTTTGTTGATAATCTTTCGGCACAGTTTTTAATTGAAGATGTTGCCGGAAAGCTGGAAATTATCCGGAAGGATGAACGTGTTATCGCTTTTTGTTACCGCACAAAAGCCCAGGCCATCGCCAGCACAGCAACAACCGGTGCCGGGATTATTATTTCAGGAATCGTCCCTGAAATGGAGAAAGAGATTACAACCATTTACAGCAAAATTGTGGAGGGTAGCTATTTTGTAAAAGAGAATAAATCTGCATCTATCGTGATTGGGCAGAAGTTAGCCCACAAACTCAAAGCCGGTCTCGGAAATAAGATTGTGGTCACGCTTCAATCGCTAAATGGCGAAATGAGTTATGCACTTTTCAGGGTTGGTGGGATTTACAAGACATCAAATACACGCTTCGACGAAATGAATGTTTTTGTAAAGTCCGACGATCTGAACCCTGTTCTTGGGATTGAGCCGTCACAAACCAACGAAATTGCCATTCTTACTGCCAGCCACGAAGCTGCAATTCCGGTGGCTGCTTCACTCAAATCTTCTTTTGATAAATTAAGTGTAGAAGACTGGCGCGAACTCAGGCCTTTGCTCGTGGTTATTTCGGCAATGACCGACCAGTTTGGGTTCTGGTTGATTGTGATCATCCTCCTGGCGTTGATTTTCGGCATCATCAACACCATGCTGATGGTTATCCTCGAACGGAAACATGAACTGGGCATGTTGATGGCAATCGGCATGAATAAGAAAAGGGTCTTCAAAATGATCCTGCTCGAAACTACCATGCTTTCGCTTTCCGGCGGAGGTGTCGGGCTTTTCATTAGCATCACTTTGATGGGAATCTTTGGAAATACGGGGATTAATTTTGCATCCTGGTCAAAAGGTTTGGAAGCGATAGGCTACAGTGCGTTTGTTTATCCGTTTGTGAGTGCACGGTTTTATGTTATAATCACCATTTTGGTAATTATCACTGCCATTATTGCCTCGTTGTGGCCAACCAGGAAAGCTTTAAAACTCAATCCTGCTGAGGCGGTAAGATCGGAGTGAAGAGTGGGGGAAGGGGAGAATGGAAAAATGGAAGAATGGAATGATGGAAGAATGAGAGAAGATGCGATTGAGATGATGGAAGAATGGAAAAGTGGAATTATGGAAGGATTAAATAATGCACTTTGCTCTTCGCGCCATGCTTTTTGCGCTGTGCTCTTCGCGCTATGCTCTTTGCGCTATGCGCTATGTTTTTTTTGAAAATGAAAGTATCCAAGATAGTTGTCAGGGGAAGTTATCAAGGATAAAAATTTAGAATACAAAACAATGAACGTCATCGAAACCAAAGATCTTTATAAAATTTACAATAGCACGCAGGTTCCTGTTCATGCGGTAAATGGAATTGACCTGGTGATTAAAAAAGGTGAATTTACAGCTATTGTCGGCCCTTCCGGATGTGGAAAAACCACGCTGCTCAATTTAATTGGCGGGCTTGATTCGCCAACCGAAGGAAAGGTTTTCGTGAGCGGAAACGACCTGAGCGCCTTAAAATCAACCTGTTTGATCGATTTCAGGATGCACAACATCGGTTTTGTTTTCCAGGCTTTTAATCTCATTCCGGTTTTGACGGTGAAAGAAAACATCGAGTTTATCATGCAGTTACAGGGACGAAGCCGGGCCGAGTGCAACCGGCGGGTTGATGATTTGCTCGAAGCTATCGGCCTACCTGATAAGAAAAATCACAGGCCAAATCAGCTTTCGGGTGGGCAACAACAAAGGGTTTCAGTAGCCCGGGCCTTGGCATCAAAACCACAATTTATTCTGGCAGATGAACCCACTGCAAATCTGGATTCGAAAGCAACCAACGAATTACTCGAACTGATGGAAAAACTTAACCACGAAGAAGAGATGACATTTATCTTTTCGACCCACGACGAACGGGTGATGAAAAAGGCAAGAAGGTTGGTTTCGCTGGATGATGGAAAAATCATCAAAGACCTGAGTTTATAGGAACATCAGGAAAAGAATTTTCTCTAAGAATGAAAATTCAGAATGACCAAAGCTGAAAGTAGAATGAAAAAATCAATCATAAAATTTTCCTTTTTGCAACAATTCTTTAAAAGTATTATCACTATTTAATTTATTGATAATTATTATTTTAGCGTTCATTCCAACCATATTGCCAGCTCAGGATTCTTCAAAAGTAGATTTTGGAAAATTTTCGGCAAAAGGCCATTTGCAGTACCTCGAAAATGTCTGGCTGCTGCCTGAAAGCGAAAAATGGCAAACCATGGGTCAGCTTTATAACCGACTTGATTTTAAATGGGAAAAAGGCAATCATATTTCGGCAAATCTGGGGATGCGCAATATTTTGAATTATGGCCAGATGGTTTACGATTATTACCCCTATCTCGAAATCATGGCTTTAGAGGATTACGGCCTGGTGGATTTAACCTTCAAACTGGCCGGCGATTCGTCCTGTTATGCTTTTACAAATATTGACCGTGCGAATTTTGAGTTTAGCTGGCAAAAACTTGAAATTGCCGTTGGCCGGCAGCGCATAAACTGGGGTATTAACATGGTTTGGAACCCCAACGACATTTTCAATACATTCAATTATTTTGATTTTGATTATATCGAAAGGCCGGGTTGTGATGCGGTTTTTGCGCAATATTACACTGGGATGACCTCGGCATTGCAGTTTGCCTGGAAAATTGATTCCGACCACAAAAGCACCGTTGCCGGGATGTATAAATTCAACAAATGGAATTATGATTTCCAGGTTTTTGGAGGGGTGGCCCGCGATGATGTTGTTTTTGGTGGCGGCTGGTCTGGGCAGATAGCCGGCGCAGGATTTACAGGCGAAGCTTCCTGTTTTTTTCCTACCGAAAAATCCACCGACACCGAACCGACGCTGGTACTTTCGGGAGGCGCAAATTACACTTTCCCAAACAGTTTTTACATCCATTCGAGCATGATTTATAACAGCCAGGGCACAACAGGCAAGGCTTTTTCGGGCGACTTTGTGGTGGTTAACCGCGATATCAGCGCCAAAACGTTAACACCGTCACGAATGGAGATTTTATGCGAAACGGCTTACCAGATTTCCCCGCTCATCCGCGGCGATATTGCCGGAATCATCACACCTTATGATGGTTCGGCGTTTATTGGCCCTTCACTGGATATTTCACTCACCCAAAATATTGATTTAACCCTGGTAGGTCAACTCTTTTTCGGCGAAAACCAGACCGAATACGGCGATTATTGGAAGTTGTTTTACGGAAGACTGAAATGGAGTTTTTGAATTTATGATTTTAGATTTATGATTT
>CAIYZW010000037.1 GCA_903930725.1 uncultured Bacteroidota bacterium | reverse complement strand
GACCTTCATACTTTATCTTTTTAATATCTTTAAAATATTCCATAATTATGTTGATTTTAGTTTTTTACAATCCCAAATAATCCGGTTAAAACTCAATCTTTAATTCCTGTCCGGAATAAATGATTTCCCTGTCAGGCTTTTTGGTGACTTTTTCGCCCGTGCCATGCTCATTGCCAACAATTACCACATCAAATTTTCTATTGGTTAACATTCCGGGGAATTTTCCCTCTCGTTTACCGATAGTAAGGATTTTCTCCTGATCATTCCAGCTAAAAGCAATGGTGGCGAAGGTTCCTTTTTCGTAATTGTAATTATCGTTTTCATCTTCGTAAAGCACAAAACTAGCATCTGAACCCGGATAAATCCTAAGCTCGATGGGATCTTCAGGAATTTCGGTGGAGTATTGTTTAAAAGGCCCCATTGGGATGATGGAACCGGCTTTCACATAAATTGGCATAATATCCAACGGGGTTGGTCGCCAGGTTTTTTCTCCACCGGCAAGTTTTTCGCCAGTCCAGAAGTCGTACCACTCCGAGCCCGCAGGAAGATAGGTTTCGCAACCTTTCACTTCGTGGGTGGTGAGTCCGCAGGCCGGGAAATATTGTTCCTCAGTAACCGGTGTTACCATCATAGCAGGTCCAAACAAATACTGGTTGCTAATTTGTAAAACATTTGGATCATTTCCGAAATCCATTGCCAGTCCGCGCATCATGGTGTAACCCTGGTTTGTTACTCTCCAGGCAGTTGAATAAATATAAGGTAAAAGCCGGTAGCGAAGATTATCAAATTTTAGCAACGATTCATAAGTGATGGAGCCAGGCTCTCCAAACTGCCACACCTCTCGCGGAGAATGGGTTCCATGCGAGCGGAAAATAGGGCAAAATGAGCCAAACTGGAACCAGCGGACGTACAACTCCCGGTAGGCCGGTTCTTTGCTGCTTTTATAATTTCCTTCTCCGTAACCTCTGTCGTGGCCATTCATAAAAAATGCTCCGATATCCATGGTCCAGTAAGGCATTCCTGCCATCGAAAAGTTAAGCCCTGCCGAAATCTGTCTTCTGTAAATGTCCCAGGTTGCATTAATATCACCCGACCAGGTAACTGCTGCATACCTTTGCTGGCCGGCAAATCCGGAGCGGGTTAAGATAAAAACTCTTTTTTCAGGTATATCCCGCCGCCAGTTTTCGTAAACACCCTTCGTGGTGACTAATGAATACGGGTTTAAATATCTTGACATCGTTCCGATTTGTGTTTTACCAAACTTTTTAATCCACTTTTCGGAAACTTCGTAGGTGTGCTGGTCGTTCATTTCAGGCTCGGTGGCATCCATCCATAAAGCATCTACACCCTGTTTCATCAAACCTTTGCGGATGTATTTCCAGTAAATATCCCTGGCTTCCTGACTGTAGGCATCATACAAGAAGCCTGTAGTCCAGGTTTCAGGAGGAAGTAAATGTCCTTTTTGGTTTAATTCGGCAAAAATTTCTGTTTCTTTTCCAACAATAGGCCAAATGGAAATCATGTAGTGCATGTTGTATTTCTCATGAATCTCTTTGATTGTTCCTGCCGGATCAGAATATGTGGACGGATGAAACTGCATCGAACTCCAGTTATCTTTAGCGCTTTGCCTGCTTTTTTCGACATCAACCGAATCGAAAAGCGCCCAATATCGCCAGTCCTGAACGATGTTGTCGATGGGGATTTTGCGATCCCTGTATTCTTTAGCTACACCCAGAATTTCCTTGTCGTATTTATATCTTTCTTTGCTTTGCCAATATCCGAAAGCCCACTTTCCAAACATAGGCGCTTGTCCGGTCAGGTCGCGATAACCGGCAATCACATCATCCATGTTTTTTCCAGCAATAAAATAATAGTCAACCTGATCGGCAACTTCCGACCAGAAAGATGCACCGGTACTATCATCCTTAAAGATGGTTTTTGAATAATTATCCCAAAGAATACCATAATTCCGGGTAGAAATGACAAAGGGACTTACCGCATGAACATTTGTCTGAACCAGGGTAACCTCTTTGCCCCGCCAGTTCATGATTCCATCCTGATGCTGGCCAAGTCCGTAAAGCGCCTCATCGCTGTTAAGTATAAACGACTGCAGGATATTATAACAAGTCTCATTGGCGACTGTGTCCATTTTACATTTTGAGGATTTTTCGGCAAGGATTGTGCTTTTGTCCTTCTCTTTAAAATGACAGGTTCCACTCTTTTTTTCGATTAGAATTAACAATGAATCGCTTTCTATTTCAATGGATTCTGAAGTTTCCCGGATGCTAATTTCAACTTGTTCTTTTATTTTAGAGATAATCAGACTTCCTCTTTTTGACCATTCGGTGGTTGGCGCATGAGTTACGCGAACAATTTTGGGGGTAAAGAATTTGATTTTCAGATTTTCGTTCTTTCCCCGAAAAATGACACCGCTTGCGATTTTTTCGGTTGTGTTTTCTTGTTTGCATGATGATACAAGCGCTATAAAAGCCAGTATCATGAGTTTAGTTAAAGTCGTTATGTGCTTCATCGTTGTAAAAATTGTTTTAACATAATCTTTTCCCAATTATAATAAGCGTTTAAAAGTTGTTCCCGGATGATCGGATCAGGTTCAACTTCGCTAATCCTGACAAGGTTTTTAAAACATTCGGAATAATCTTTATAAAATCCTGCCCCAAAAGCCGAAGCTCTTGCTGCGCCAACCGAGCCATCGGTATTAAAAAGTTCGATACTTGTATTTGAAATTGCAGAAAGGGAATTGCAGAAAACTTTACTCAAAAACATGTTTGCATTTCCGGCCCGGATTAATGTTGGCTTCATTGCCATTTGCGCCAAAATTTGAATTCCATAATTGAAAGCAAAAGCAACTCCTTCCTGCACAGCCCTGAAAAGATGTTCGGAGCGATGCGTGTTGAAATCTATGTTGAAAAATGAGGAACCAGGTTGCCTGTTATTTAACATTCGCTCTGCGCCATTCCCAAATGGCAAAAAAAGCAAACCTTCCGAACCAGGCAAAACCTCCAAAGCCTTTTTGTTCATGAATTCGAAATCGGCAGCTCCTGTAATTTTGCGTATCCAACTGTTTGAAATTCCTGTTCCGTTGATGCAGAGTAACACTCCAAACCTTGGATCAACAACACTATGGTTAACATGAGCAAAGGTGTTTACCCTGGAGTAAGGATCAGATATAATTTCATCGGTAACTCCGTAAACAACTCCGGATGTACCCGCCGTTGCTGCAATTTCGCCGGGGTTCAGCACATTAAGCGAAAACGCATTATTGGGTTGATCGCCTGCCCTGTAAGTGAGAGGAATTCCTTCAGGAAGGCCAAGTTCAAATGCTGCTTCTTTTGACAAATAACCCTGAATGCCAAAAGTCGGGACTAATTCCGGGATCAACGTTTTTTCGATTCCCGCGGCTTCCAGGACAAACCCGGCTATGCAACCTGCCTTAAAATCCCAAAGTATCGCTTCGGAAAGACCGGAAGCAGTGGTGTTTATTTCTCCTGTAAGCCGCATTGCCAGGTAATCGCCAGGCAGCATGATTTTATGGATTTTTTCATAAATTTCCGGTTCATGCTCTTTAACCCACAGCAATTTTGAAAGCGTGAAATTTGCAGGCGAATTAAGCAGGTGCGACATACATTTATCTTTTCCGGCAACTGAAAAAATCCGGTCTCCGGTTTCAATAGCCCTGCTGTCGCACCAGATTATGGAAGGTCTGACAGGTAAGTGGTTTTTATCTACAGCTACCAGTCCATGCATTTGGTAAGCGATGCCAACAGCGGAAATGTCCCTGGCCGAAATATTGCCTGCCGACAAAACTTTCAGGATGGCCAGCTTTGTGTTTTCCCACCAGGTTGTGGGATCCTGCTCGGCCCAACCTGCCTTTGGCGCGATGATTGCCATCGCCTTTTCCGGAGAATAGGCCGAACCTAAACATTTGCCGGAATCAACATCCAGCACCGAAACTTTTACCGATGAACTACCCAAATCAATTCCTAATGTGTACATACTATGATTTTTGATTTCGGATTTCAGATTATTGATTTTTGATTTTTGATTTTGAAAAAGTGAACCAATCTATCGAAAACATTTGTTCGTCCTCGCCGTAAAAATGCAGCCAAAGCGCATGAACACCGCTTGCCCGTTGGATTGGAAAAGTCAGCTCCTGCCATTGTTCACCGTTTCCAGGGT
>CAIYZW010000036.1 GCA_903930725.1 uncultured Bacteroidota bacterium | reverse complement strand
CAAAAGGCTACTTTTATCCTAAATTGCTTTATAGTGGTTGATTTGGTTTGCTTTTGCCAGATGAAAAATATAATTGCCGAAGCAACGAAATTTCCACAGCAAAACTGTGGACAACTTCATTTTACCGGCATTTCGTCAAACCGGGCTATCTTCAGATGCTACGTCAATTCCATAATCTCTCATAAGTTGAAACCCGTATTGCCGCAACTCGCCGATAATGTTGATAGATTTTATTCCCCTTTCCGTAAGCGAATATTCCACTTTAGGCGGAACCACCGGAAAAACCATCCTGGAAATAAAGCCATCGGCTTCAAGCTCACGCAGGGACGACGTGAGCATTTTATGCGTCACTTTTGGCATCGTTTTTTTCAGTTCGCCATACCTGAGCGTTTTATCTCTCAATCGCCACAAAATCGGCATCTTCCAGGTTCCGCCAATCCTGTCCATCACAAACTCAACCGAATTGTAATACAGTTTTTTATTGTAGAGAAATTCTGGCATAGCATAAAATATTGATATTCAAATTACTTTCTAAATTGTTAGTATCTTACTTTTTGGTAAATATATTGGCTAAGATAGTACAAGAAATATTTTTGCAAAATAATCCTAAAATAAATTTTGCCGCAAACAAGGAAGCAAATAATTTGTTTGAAGGTACTGTTAAGATAAGTCTCAAAATCACTTCCTTTTTGAAATTACGATGAAAAATATATTTAGCAAAAGCAGGGTCGAAACGTTTTCTGACGGAATTTTCGCCATCATTATTACGCTTTTGGTTTTGGAAATCAAGGTTCCTCATATCGAAGAACACACTTCTACCAGCGAGTTAGTCGCGGCGCTTGCCGCGCTTTTTCCAAAATTTATTGGCTGGATTATCAGCTTTTTTACCATTGCTGTGATCTGGGTTAATCATCATAAACTCTTTAAACAATTCAGGCAATTAGACAGCGGGATTTTTTGGTGGAATGCCGTTCTACTGCTCTGGACTTCGTTTATTCCTTTTCCTACCGCGGTTTTGGGCGATTATCCCGGCAATTTTGTTTCGATAGTTTTGTATGGCGTTGTAATGGCGCTGATGGCCGTTAGTTTTACTTTGATGCGGTGGTATGTTGTTGGTAAAAAGGAATTATTAGAGGAAACCGTTGATTTTAAAGCATTCAGGACAGGGACCTGGTTTTCGTTGCTTTTTGGGCCAGTGATGTACCTCACCGGCATCGTTTTAGGATTGATACATCCGTACCTTGCTTTCGCCGTTTATCTTGGTATTCCGGTTTATTTTATATTTTCAGAAAACAAAAATTAAAAATTTTACAATGGAACTAATCACAATTATTGGTGCAGGACCCGGCATAAGCTATGCCGTTGCTCAAAAATTTGGAAAAGAAGGTTTTAAAATTGCCTTGATTTCCCGCACAGAAGAAAAACTGAAACAGCAGCAAAACGACTTAAAATCAGAAGGAATTGAAGCAGTTTACGCTGTTGCTGATGTTGCCAACCCCGAAAGTTTGTACAAAGCCTTGCAACAAATTCTCGATTCTGTTGGCCATGCCAGCATGATTTTGTATAATGCCGCCGGGGTAAGCGTTAAAGATGTCCTCGAACAAGACTGGGAAACTATCAAATCAAACCTCGATATTTCGGTTGGTGGCTATTTTAACCTGATGAAAAGGGTTTTGCCTTTTTGCCTCAAAAACAACAGTGGAAAACTTTTTGCAACCGGCGGAGGATTCGCCATGCAGGGCGATCCACAATGGACTTCGCTGAGTATTGGAAAAGCGGCGCTCAGGAATCTGGTGCAGGCTTACCAAAAACGGGCTGAAGGTACAAATGTTCATATTGCCCAACTTACCGTTTGTGGCTTTGTTAATCCAAACGACGAAAAGTACAGTCCAAAAGCCATCGCCGAACAATACTGGAAACTTTTTAACCAAAAACCCGGCGAGTTTGAAAGTGAAATAATTTATTAATCCAATAATCAGAAAGTAATGAAAATAGCATTTATAGGCGTTGGCAACGTAGGTTTTGCCCTCGCCAATAATTTACAAAAAAAAGGCCATCAAATCGTTGTGGCAAACAATAACCCTGCTTCTGAAAGTGTAAAAAAAGCACTTGATAAAAATCCTGCCTTCACGGTAAAAAAAGTTCAGGAAGCGGTAGATGAGGCAGAAATCGTTTTTCTGGCAACGCCATATCAGGCAAACCAGGCCGCACTTCAGGGCAATCGATTTAATGGTAAAACTTTGGTTGACTGCACAAATCCGGTTGGCCCGGGCATTTCACATGGTTTAAAAAGCGAAAAATCCGGCTCCGAGGTTGTTCAGGAATTGGCGCCCGATGCAAAAGTTGTAAAAGCTTTTACAATATATGGATTTGAGAATTTTATTGATAGTTCCTTCCCGGGATACAATGTAAAACCTGCGATGCTGATTGCCGGTAACTTTGAAGAAGCAAAAACACAGGCTTCAGTTTTAATTGAAGAATTGGGATTTTTTGCCAAAGATACCGGTGCGCTTAGCCAGGCATTGCATTTGGAACACTTGACTTTATTATGGGTAAAAATGGCCCGGATGGGCGGCCATCATCCAAATTTTGTTTGGGCTTATCTCGAAAAATAGGAAACCGGATGAAAACCATTGTTTTAACTGGGGCCACTTCTGGCATAGGCAGGGAAGTGGCTTTGCATTTGCTGAAAGCAGACCACCGCGTAATTTCAAATACACGCAATCCTGAAAAATCGGAATCGGTAAAAGCCGGACTAATCGAGGCTTCTTCAAATCATAATCTGGTATTTTATGAAGCTGATTTTTCTGATTTTGATAGCGTTAGGAGATTTGCAGAAAGCATCAAAAATGATTTTCCGGCTGTTGATATTTTAATCAACAATGCCGGTACCTGGGAGATGAAATTTATCGAAACCCGCGATGGCATCGAAACCAATCTTCAGGTAAATCATTTAAGCCCGATGTTGTTAACCCTGCTACTTTTGCCTCTTCTCGAAAAATCGCCAAAAGCGCGAATTGTAAACACTTCATCCGGAGCGCATCGCAGGAATATTCTTGATTTCGACAATATCGAATGGCGGAACAAGCCTTATGACGGCGTTGCAACCTATTCGCAATCAAAATTATTCAACATTCTTTTTAGCTTGCATCTAAAAAAATTGCTGGCCGGCAGAGACATTTTAGTAAATACCGTGCATCCGGGTTTTGTAAAAACAGCCTTATTCGATAAGATGGGACAACAAAACTGGTCTGGTGTTCCGGATGCTGCCGAAGGTGCCAGAAGCACAATTTATGCAGCTTTAAGCCCTGATTTGGAAGGCGTTTCGGGAAAATATTTCTATCTCGAAACCGAAGACCTGAATCTTTCATCATTAGCAAAAAGGGACGATCTTGCTGAAAAACTTTGGGAAATCAGCATGAACTATATTTCAGAACTTTTGGTTTGAACCAAAATTTTTAACGCACAAAATTTCCACCGTTCACTTTTCACAAACCGAAGGTGGCAGGCGAAGTTTACATGAAAATGGCAAAAGCAATGAGGATAAAATCTGAACGAAAATAGGCTTTTCCATTACTGCGTTTTCCTGGTAAAAATCAAAAAACCTTTTATTCGCAATCAGGAAATATGAATGATACAGCCGAATTTGAAAAGACAAAATAGGATTTTCCAGGTTCGAGACTGTAAAGGGTGTTTACGTTCATCTCAGGCCAGTAAATTTTCATACCAGCCACTTCCTTAATTATTAGTATTTCGCTGAGAATTCCATCAAAAAGCGTAAAAACCGGCTGCGAACATTGGCTCAAAACCGGAACAAGGTTCCAGCCGGCGTGTAAAGAAACCAGTTTATCAGCATCGTTCCATCCCGAAATTTCGAGTTCAACTGCACTTTCTACTTTAATTTTAAAACCATCATGGTTGTCCCATTGCCCGATGGTGTTGATGTTCATTTCGGGATAAAAGAAACCAGTTTCGTTTTGTAAAATGACAACGTTATTTAAAACCGGCTGGAAAAGTGTTTCCAGATTGGTGTTTTCGGGAATAATGCTTGTCGAAAGCCCGCTCCAGCCTTCGGGTAAAAAAATGAACTGTGTTGTTGGTTCAACGATTTCGACAACACCAAAATAAGGTTTGCAGTTTTGCGCTGTAATCACAATATCGGCGGTTCCAGACTGAGTTGGCGGAATAAGCGGAACCACCGCAACACCTGATTCATCAGCCAGGGCTGCACCATATAAAATGTTGTTTTTCGAAATTGCCACGTAAGCAAAGGGTTTGGTCGAAACGGTAAATTCGTTGGCTAAAACAGGTATGGCCGGAGGGTAAGATGCTACAAGCTCATCCGGTTGCGAAAAATAGATCATCACCGATGGGTCGCCCATCAGTTGGTAAATTTCCCAATAATAATTTGTTAATCCCGACCCGGACTGGGTTACTGCCAAATTTCCAGCCGAAATCATTTGCCCCTGCGTGATAAACCAGTCGTTGGTTGTAATTCCGGATTTATCGTGAAAGGTGCGGTCGTAAGCGCCCAATTTTGTAACGTTGTAGGTTGGATTTGCGGTAACAGTTTTAAAACCCACACCCCACCAATAATCCTCGTCCCAATAAGTGTAGTTGGTCCCGCCGATATATCCCAAAGCGCCTTTGTTGGCGGCTCTCAGCAATGTTTCGCCCAAACAGGTGCTGCCAAACGAATTGCTCTGGCAACAGTTTCCCACCATGAGCGGATATTTATGAGCATTCTGAAGTGATGCTACATTTGAGTTTGAAAAGGAAGGATTCGACCAGCCTGTAATACCACAATGCGCTGTATAATTGGCGTAGCCCACGCCATTGCTCACATATTGAATAATTTTAGCCGAATAATTTCCACCGCTGGGTTCGGGTTGGAGATAGGTGTGCGACAAAAGCCCGTGAGCCGCATTAAAAT
>CAIYZW010000035.1 GCA_903930725.1 uncultured Bacteroidota bacterium | reverse complement strand
TCAAAACGCCGATAATGTTTTAAGGGCACTCAACCAATTTGGTATGGGTTCGCTTGGTTTACAAAAAGAAGACTTCCTAAAACCAGATGAGTTCGTTCAATTAGGCTATCCACCTAACCGGATTGATCTTGTGATGTCGTGCGATGGAGTAGATTTTGAAAGTTGTTATAAAACAAAAAAACAACTTTTGGTAGATGGTTTAAGCATTGATTTTATCGACATAGAAAATTTAAGAAAGAATAAAAAGGCCTCCGGCAGGCCTCAGGATTTGGCTGATTTAGATAATCTGCAACCTAACCCTTCCTCAAATACCCCCTAACCCGCTCAAAAGCAATCTTAAACCAAACCGTGTATTTTTCGGGATCCAATTCCATATCGGCAGCAATGTCGTCCAGGTGCATCCATTTCCATGATTCGACTTCGGCATGGTTAATTTTTGGATTGGCATTAAATGTTCCGGCAAAAACATGATCGAATTCATGCTCGGTAAGACCCTGGTCGAGTTTGGCTTTGTAGATGAAATCGAAAATTTTATGGATTTCACAATCAAAACCCATTTCTTCCATCAATCTGCGGTGAGCGGCAGCTTCGGTATTTTCGCCGGGACGCGGGTGGCTGCAACAGGTGTTGGTCCAAAGGCCGGGCGAGTGATATTTTGACAATGCCCGCTGTTGGAGCATAAGTTCGTGGTTGTTGTTGAAGATAAAAACCGAGAAAGCCCGGTGGAGCACAGCTTTTTTATGAGCTTCCATTTTTTCCATTTCGCCGGTGGCAAGGTCGTTTTCATCCACCAGAATCACTTTTTCGGTTGTCATTGTATTTCGTATTTTTCGATGGATGAATGAACGGTTTTTGTCTCTTCTTTATTTAGTTTGCCCGATTTTAGCATAAAATCTGAGGCTTTCAGCCAAAAAGATTTCACCTTTTCATCAGCCAGCAAATCAGGTAACTGCTTTAAAATTATCGGTTTGTCCTCGCCGAAATTATCGTAATTCAAAAATGTGGGAATGTTGGCCTGTGTGGCAAATCTCAAAAACCTGATTTCAGCATTTTTTGGGCTTGATTGAACTGCTTTTTCGAGATTTTTTTTGCCCCGGCTGAAATACTCCAATTTCTTAAAAGAGCCTTTAATACAAGGCGCCGAGGCTGCTTCGGTTGCTCCTGAATATGCCAGCAACAAAGGTGTGTCCTGGTAATTTAGCTTTTGAACAGCTTCGAAAAGCCTGAAAGCGGCACAGGTATCATCATTCATTTTAAAAAATGATTTTCGGATTTCGCTAAGATTAGTTTGGGAAAAACCCATCAGCGAAAGCGGAAAAATGAAAAGAAACAGCAGCGCGTTTTTCATGTGTTTATAATTTGTTTTTTTATTGTCACATGGAATCGCATGATTAAAATAATCATTACTGTTGGTGTTTAATAATTATTTTAATCATGCTTATTTCATCAGATTAAATTCATTTGACTTTTGAAATAGGACGACACCAAAAGCCCGTATTTGCGCCGGTTCGGGATTCGCACCCTTTCGTACAAAAGTATTTCGGAGCGCGATTTTTTAATCTTTTGGAAAAGAGCATAAAAATAAACATAAGCCACATAAACGCCGAATTTTGCACCTTCCGGAAGCCGTCTGATACCTTCTAAACCGGCATGAAAATCGGCTTCAATTTCGGTTTCAATTCTGAGTTTTGCCTCTTCGTTAAACTCACTGATTTTGAGGTTTGGAAAATATGAACGTCCCAGGCCGTTGTAATCGTGGCTTAGGTCGCGCAGGAAGTTAATCTTTTGGAAGGCCGCGCCCAGCTTCATTGCCGAAGGTTTTAAATCGGCATAACTACTCTCGTCGCCTTCACAAAAAACCCGCAGGCACATCAAGCCAACAACCTCGGCTGAGCCAAGAATGTACTCTTCATAACCCAAACGATCATAAGACTCGTTGTGCAGGTCCATTTCCATGCTTCGCAAAAAGGTGGCGATAAGTTCATGATCAATTTTGTATTTGTTAACGGCCCACTGGAAATTATTGAGGATGGGGTTGAGGCTGATTTTATCTTCGATGGCCTGGTAAGTGTCGCGTTTAAAGGTCTCAAGCAGCCGCTCCTTGTCGAACCCATGAAACGAATCAACGATTTCGTCCGCAAAACGCACAAAGCCGTAAATGGCGTAAATAGGGTCGTGGAAACGCTTGCTGAAAAACCGTATCCCCATCGAAAACGAGGTACTGTAAACAACGGTGGTCATTTTGCTCGATTGTTTCGAAATCATGTCAAACAGTTCTTTCATAATTTTTTGCTTTCGTGTTCGACAATAAGTTTAGAAACGATTTGCCCCGAAATTAATGCCGGTGGCACGCCAGGCCCCGGAACCGTTAACTGCCCTGCATAATAAAGGTTTTTTACTTTGGAACTTTTGATGGAAGGTTTCAGAAATGCGGTTTGCATCAGCGTGTTGGCCAGCCCGTAAGCGTTCCCCTTAAAAGCGTGATAATCGTTTATAAAATCGGATTGCGCGTAGCTTTTTTTGTAATCAATAAATAGGCTGATTTTTTCGCCGGTCAGTTTTTCCAATCTATCCAAAACCAGACTAAGATATTTTTCGCGGATTTCGTCTGAATCTTTCAAACCTGAAGCCACCGGGATAAGAATGAAAAGATTTTCGTGACCTTCGGGAGCTGCGGTTTCGTCGGTTTTTGAGGTCATGCAAACATACGCTGATGGTTTTTCGGGCCATTGCGGTTTTTCGTAAATGGCCGCTGCATGTACCTTAAAATCTTCATCAAAAAGCAGGTTGTGATGCTCCAGTTTTTCGAGTTTTTTGTTTACACCAACAAACCAAATCAACGAAGATGGCGACATGACGCGGCTTTCCCAGTATTTTGCCGAATATTTCCGGTATTCCGGCGGCAGTAGTTTTTGCTCCACATGATGATAATCGGCGGCGCCCACCACATAGTCGGCAGGATATGATTTTCCACCAGCAAAAACCTCGGTAATTTCATCATTAATAAACTCAAAGCCATCAACTTCGGCATCATAAACAAATTTTACGCCCAGCGATCCGGCCAGTTTTACCATGCCTTCGATAATTTTGAACATGCCACCCATGGGGTACC